>NZ_JAXDEO010000098.1:0-14351 GCF_035064975.1 Pseudomonas sp. YuFO20 | reverse complement strand
GCATAGGCCCATCGCAATAGCGGAAAAGAAATCGTCATTTTTGCAGGAACCATGGGATTCATCAGATCGCTAAGATGAGTAAAAAACGTAGATATCTCCATGCAAGGTGAGATGCCCGCACGGTTACCAAGGGGCAGCAGATTCGAACAGGACAAGCCAACGTCAAAGCCTACAACCGCCGGCTGGCCGAACTCATTCACCATGGTCGGGCCAACCCCGCGCAGATCATCTCCCATCGACTGAAACTCGCCGAGGGGCCTGACGCCTATAAGCATTTCGATGCGCGTGACAATGGGTGGACAAAAGTTGTACTCAAACCTGCGGCTTGAGCCGGATGAGTGGATGCGCCTGGTCAAAAGATCAGGCCCATTCACCAGCTGCGTGACCAGGAGACAAATGATGCGAACTAACGTGTAAGGCTACTTACTCAGCTCCTGTCCAGCCATCAGCAAAGACTCAAAATCATCACTATTTAACGGTCGACTCAGGAAGTATCCTTGGCCCTCTTCGCAGCAGGCCTCTTTGAGCAAATCTAGGTGTAGCCCGGTTTCAATACCCTCGGCCGTTACGGTCAAAGATAAAGCGCGACCCAAACCTACGATGGCTTGAATGATCGATCTATCCTCCTCGCTTTCCCCCAGACGGTTGACAAAACTGCGGTCTATTTTGAGTCCGTCAAACGGGAACGAGCGCAGATAACTGAGCGAAGAATAACCAGTACCGAAGTCGTCCATTGCAAGACGTACACCTACCCGCTTCAGCGCTCGCATAACCTCTAGAGCACCCAATGCGTCTTCAAGCATGACACTCTCGGTCACTTCCAATTCCAGACGTTGTGCTTCTAGCCCCGTCGTTGTGATTGCTTTCTCTATCCGCTCAACCAAATTACCGCGTTGAAACTCGGTCGGGGAAAGATTGACTGAAACAAATAGTTTTTTTGGCCAGCGGGCCGCATGGCCGCAAGCGGTTGTGAGTACCCAGTTACTCAGCGGAAGGATGAGACCCGTCTCTTCTGCAATAGGAATAAAAGTATCAGGGGATACAAGGCCTCGTTTAGGATGCTGCCAGCGTACAAGCGCTTCAGCTCCGACCATTTTGCCGTCTGCAATGCGATAGCGAGGCTGGAAATGGAGACGCAGCTCACCGTGTTTAATCCCATGGCGAAGATCGTTTTCGAGCTGGCGGCGTTCGATAATCTTGGTGTTCATTTCGTTGGCATAGAATCGCCAGGTATTTCGACCTGCGGATTTCGCTTCGTACAAGGCGATATCCGCATAGCGGAGTAATTCTGCTGCTTGCGTTGAATCGTTAGGTGCCATCGAAATTCCGATGCTGGCACTGACAAAAACCTCTTGATCCTCGATCTTGACTGGTTTTTCAATCGAATCAATCAAACGCCGGCATGCCGTTTCTACTTCCTCAGCTGAGCTCACATCGTTAAGAATTAACACGAACTCATCGCCGCCAATCCGCGCCACGAGATCTCCGCTGCGCACACACTCACCTAGCCGGCGGGACACTTCATTGAGCACCTCATCACCAGCCGCATGCCCGAGAAGGTCGTTTACCGGTTTAAATCGATCAAGGTCTAAAATAAGCATCACGAGGGGATGCTCGGGGGTAGGCGCAGCTTTAAGTTTGCCGTCTAGAAACTCCTGTAACCTCGTCCTGTTTGGGAGCCCTGTCAGCGCATCATGCTGCGAAAGATATTCAATACGCCGACGCGCTTCCACCTCATCTGTTATATCGCTTGCCGTACCACGAAATCCATGATCGACGAGTCCTCGTGCCGATAATCGGGTAATGCGCGCAGTGCCTTTCGTATCGACGTAAGAACATTGAACGCTGATGTTGTGACGGCGATGAGGGATGCTTAGCCACTGTGATACGGCGCCGAATTCCATGTGAAGCAGGTCATCAATTTTTGCACCGATCCAGGCCTCTCGAGATAGCCCTGTAATACTTTCAAATCTTTCAGAGAGGTAGGTGAAGCGCCAGTCTTGATTTATTTCCCAGATCCAATCGGAGCTTGCTTCCGCGATATCTCGAAAACGGGCTTCACTCTCAGCGAGGGCTACCTGGCTTGATTGCAAATGCTCATAGCTGCAATCGAGTGCTTTGGCGGCAGCTGTCGTACGTCGAAGAATGGCCCATATCATGAGGCCTACCAGAAGAGCAGCTGTGGCAATCAATGGAAGTATAAATCCCAACAATCGGATGCCGGGCTTTGCCGGTTCCCAATGCAATCCACCGGCCGATCCGTTGTCGCCTAGCAGCAGGATGGATTTCTTGTGAATCTCGTCAGGTGTAGCGACGTGCAATCTTTCGATTCCATAATCACTTCCCATTCCCTGCAGCGTGACGTTGTCCAGTGTTTCCACGAAAAGCAGTACCGACGATGGCCCATTTTCAGGTTGGACAGTGGGATCCGCTCCCGGGGTTATCGCCGCTGCTGCAACGAGAGTAGGAACGCCGCGAACATTGAGGAAGGTAGTTACCGCTGTTTCACTATCTGCGCCCCGACGAGCTTGGTCGAGCACTGGCCCTAAAGGTTGTCCCAACCAGTCCGCAGCTTCAATGGTCGTCAGCTCACCATTTACGACCGAGTAGACACTCCGGTCTGCTGCGTTTATCACGAACAGACCTGGGAAACCAAAATCGGAATAAAGCGTCGGGCCAAGGTTCTGTCGGGTAAACGCCCAGTCCGCATCCACGGTTTTGTGCAGATGTTTATATGCATCGCCCCAAAAGGCGTAATCCTTGATGGTGGATCGAAGATTTTTTTCAAGCGTCTGAACAGCTTTTTCGGCGTAAAAAGCGCTCCTGGTTTCTTCGGTGCCATCTAGATTTTTCGCCACGAAAACCAGCATGCCCGTAGCGAGGATGAACACTGTGCCCAGTAACCCAGCAAACTTGAATAATGAGGCTCTGGTGAGCGCAACGCTTGAATTCAACGGGGCTTCGCGGGCAGTGATAAAAGCGTCAGGTTTCGACATAACACTCCAAGTGATAAATCTGAGATTTGGTCTCGGTCACTTTTATCGACCGCGGGATAAATTTTTCAGTGACCAGAGCGTAGTAGCTCTTGGAGCCATCGTAAGGACAGATCGTTCATGTTGAAGGCATGATATTGCGCTTGCCAATCCGGGTGAAGTATTGAGACCTATCGCGGGTGTGGGCCCTGTATTTTCCCGAAGTAATATGTCTAGCGTGAAATCGTAGGGCCATAGACAAACGGGGCGTTGCGGTGCTCAGCAAGCGTTTGCCCTCGGCGTCAGTGCGCAGGGTTTCGGTAGACGGCATTGGTGGACTGTGTGTCGCGTTTGAAGATGGTTGTTCGTGGTGAAAGCAAAACGTCAAATCGAGACTCGAGGAATGTTTTGCTGTGAAGGTTCATAGAGAAAACTTTACACGGGGTGCCTGAACACTGCCAAGGTCATTAGTCTTCATAGACCTAAAGACAATGGGCGGCCGATCAATGTTCTATGAATGCGGGGGGCGCGTACTTTATAAGAAAGATGAAAGCCTAAAAAGGCTCAGATTCACAAAAAAAGACCATATCAGTTTGACCTCAGATTGCACTGAGTGTGCGCAATGCTTTCCTTGGGCGCGTGAAGACGAAATACCGGTTGGAAGCGATCAGAGCGCGGCGAGCAACCGCTCGAGCTGTTACGCTCCCAGGCATTCAGTAGTTCGACAGAATCGGCTCCGTCGCGCTGCCAGAGTTCAAATGTCCCGACTCTACCATCAGGCGACCTGCAGTACTCGCAGTAGTCCAGGGTGTCACAGTCATTGAATAGTGTGAGCCGCCATCCATCAATCTCAACGGACATGAGGCCGTGTTAGATCTCACTCCATGATGGGATGGATCTTCGCATCATGATGCGTTTGCCAAGCACGACGTCCGTCAGCACCTGGCAGACCGCGGGCAGTGAGAGGAGAGGTTGTGTTCAAATCATCCTGGGGTCGAGTCATCGCCTGCCGATAGCTAAGCTGCGGTATGAAGTGGCGTCAACAGGGAGTTCGATCCTTCGGGCCAATGGGCCCGGCTAGCCTACAAACTCGAGGCCTATTCACTCAGGCGTCATGAGCACCGCTAACGTCATGCTTATGAACTCTTCGTTCTTGGTGATCGTTGCCAGCGCTCCGCGTACGTTGCCGGCGACCTCCGCTGATCCGCTGCTCGACCCAGAGCGTCAGCTCCATGATCGCGGCTTCGAGTGTCAATTGATTTTGGTTGATCTTGAAGAGTAGGGAAGGGAGCAGGTCTGCGTTCGACATTGTGATTCCTCCGTGGAAGCGGTCAGCGGAGTAAAGTCCGGGCTCGGCTCCTCCATCGGTGAGCCCTGGCTGACGAAGTGATTGTGATTTGATTACGAAGGCGCGACAGCCCCATTCGAAAAGAGTGATGAGTGATGAGTGAGAAATACCACGTCTAGACCATGCCTAAAGCCCGCAAAAGCGGGCCTTGGGTTGCAAACCAGACTTACGATTGGCGTGCCGTCAATGCCGAGTAGCTGTTCATCAAGTTGCGATAGTTCGGAATGCGCTGGGACAAGAGATTACCCAGGCCTTCGATGTCGTTGCGCCAGTCGCGCTGTAGCTCACAGGCCACCGAGAACCAGTTCATCATTTGCGCACCGGCCTGTGTCATTCGGTTCCAGGATGCCTGTTGCACAGTCGTGTTGAACGTACCGGAAGAGTCGGTCACCACGAACACGTCAAAACCTTCTGCCAGTGCCGACAGGGTCGGAAACGCTACACAGACGTCAGTGACCACACCGGCGATGATCAATTGCTTGCGACCGGTGGCCTTGATTGCCTTGACGAAATCTTCGTTATCCCACGCGTTGATTTGGCCTGGACGGGCGATGTAAGGCGCGTCAGGAAACATCTCCTTCAACTCTGGCACCAATGGGCCATTCGGGCCTTGTTCAAAACTGGTGGTGAGAATGGTCGGCAGTTCGAAAAACCTGGCGACGTCTGCCAGGGCCAGTACGTTGTTCTTAAACTCGTTGGGTGAAAAATCCTGAACCAGAGAAATCAGGCCGGTCTGGTGGTCGACCAGCAGCACTACTGCGTCGTCTTTGTTCAAGCGGTTGTAGGTAGCGTTGCTCATGATGAAGTCCTTTTGAAGTGAGTGAATGTTGTCGTTCAACATGGGCTCAGATTAAGGATCTGGAGGGTGGGGAAAAAGCAGGTGAAATGCGTTTGACTGTCAATTGAGATGAGACAATTCAAAACGTTTTGGCTAGGAGGCGTTTCGGTTTGCTCTAGTCGCCAATTCGGGCCGCCGAGCCCGGCTAGGCTTTTATCCGTAACGTCCCAACCGTGATGCCTAGCGGTCAGCACTTTTTTGCGGGCGAAAAAAAGCCCGCGATGGGGAGGGCGGGCTGGGAATCACAAAAGGAGCTGTATCCACCGTATGCCGATCAATGTGAAAGTCTAGTGATAGATGGCGAACTACTTTCAGCACGCTGCCATTAAGTCGCCAACCGGTAGATATCAACCCATAACTGCCTGTCGCGAAGGTGTGTTCAATATTCCTTGCAGGAATGCACTTAATAAAATTAATGAATTTTTATTATTTCAGTAGGTGGCGTAGTTTATTTTTCAAGGACATGGAGAACCGCCTTGAAATCATCCCCTCTAAACGCAGCTGGAAAATTTGATACTTCACGGGCCAATGAGTACGGGCGGCAGAGCCGTATCGCATTAGCTGGGTATGACGCCTGCCAGGATCTTGCTGCGTGCATGCTGGCGGCAAGCCTCGGCAATGTTCGCTGCTCGAAAATACTGGTCGTTGGCGCTGGCGGTACGGCTCAGGAGATTATTGCGATGGCAACGCTGGAGCCGACATGGCGCTTCACTGCCGTTGATCCATCCGAGCCGATGCTGGAGGCTGCGGCGCAGCAGCTGGAGGCAAACAATTTGCTCGAAAGAACAAGTTTGCATCTTGGGCATGTTGAAAACCTGGCAGCGGACGAGTCATACGACGCAGCCACCTTGATCGGTGTGCTTCATCATCTCGATGGGGATGTTGCGAAGCGACAAATTTTACGATCCATTCGGGCTCATCTAAAGCCGGGTGCGCCGCTGATTGTCGCGGGCAATCAATATGCTTATGCCAGCCAACCGTTATTGCTTGCCGCCTGGGGGCAGCGGTGGCGCCAGCATGGCGCCAGCCCCGATGAAGTGAAGGCCAAGTTAGGAAAAATTCTTCAGGGAGCTGACCCGCCACATTCCGAGGCTGCGGTTCAACAATTAATGCATGACTCTGGATTTGGAGATGCTACTCGTTTCTTCAGTAGTCTGTTCTGGGGGGCCTGGCTAACGCGTAAGACCATTTAAAACGGAAGACTTAAAACGGAAGACTGCTCCTGGCCGATTGCTGTCTATCCCGAAGAAATCCAATCGACCCATTGCTTTCGGTGGCGACATCCATGGCAACACAGCGTGAGGAAGCCAGGGCGTAAAGCCCTGGCAGATAGCAGATGTCACTTTTTCTTTTTCGCCGACTTTTCTGCCTTATCTGATTTCTTGGCCTTTTCTGGCTTGCTATCAGCTTTTTTGGCAGTTTTTTTCGGTTCGATATCTTTTTTCTTGTCTTTCTTTCCGGCAGCTTTCGAAAGAGCCGACGCCGCCGTTGATTTCTTTGTCGTCGATGACTTTTTGTCTTTCAAATCCTTACTGGCTTTCGAAGACTCAGCTTTGCTTTTTTTCTCGTCCTTAGCCACGTTCACCACCTCTCGGAGTATGCCGGTATTGGCACGTTGCCTATGGGATTTTCCACAAGCTGATCATTAGGCGAGCGCGTTCAATAGCGGTTCAAACTTTTTGATGGGTTGAGAGAGGTCTCAGGGAAAGCGATCGTTGCGATAGCGTTCGGTCAAGGACTGCACGAGGTTGACGTAGGATTGCGTCTCGGCGTAAGGAGGCACCCCGTTGTACTCGACCACGGACGCTTCGCCAGCGTTGTAACCGGCCAACGCCAGCTTCTGATTGCCGTTGAAGCGCTTGAGCAGCCAGGCCAGGTAGCGCACGCCGCCACGAATGTTCTGTCGAGCGTCGAACGGATCGTCCACGGCGAAGCGCTCGGCGGTGGCGGGCATCAACTGCATCAGCCCCTGGGCGCCGGCTTCGGAAATGGCGTTGGGGCGAAACGCCGATTCGGCATGTATCACGGCGCGGACCAGCGCCCTGTCGACACCATAATGACCCGAAGCGGCTTCGATCTCCCGCCGATAGGAATGGGTGTCCAGGCGCAGTGAGGCGACCTTGAAATCCTTCGGCGCCATGCACAGATAGCAGCCCTTGATGTAATAGAGCTCAAGGACATCGACCCGTGCGGAGATCCCGACGGGGCGCCTGCTAACATACTGACGAACACCCTTGTGAACGAAGGTGAACACCCGAATCCGCACCGCGCCTGGGCTGTCGTCCCGCACAAGCCGTGGCAGGGCCTTTGCCTTCGCGTCGACGCCCGCCATGTCATCCAGGCGAGTGCAGCGGGCGCTGGCGATGGCTTGGGTGGTGTAGCTGATGGCGCCGTCCCTGGCTTGGCACTTGAACATGGCGCTGGCGCACAGTGGCGCGACCAGCAAGGCCAGCTCGATGCAGCCAAGAAGGCTCTTGCGAGCCCATCGCCATGCTCTGGAACTCATCACATCGCTCCGCGCCGCAGGGGCCGATCAGGTCCGGAGCGCCTGACCCGGGCGCTGCGTTTGAGGACCTGTTCTGAGTGACCCGCCTGTTGTCCTGATAGTTATACCCCTTGTGACCGGCCTTGGAGCTTGCGTTGACGTACGGGCTTGGGGGTATTCCGCCGCAAACGAATGTCTCCTTCTGCTTACACAGAGTTCAGTTGTGTTGCATCGACCGGTTGATCCACAGCCGATGACTGCCCGTCGCAACCGACCCAAGTTGACTCTCTGCAAGACGGTGGATCAGTTCTTTTAGCCTTCGTCTCTGTCTTCCCGATCTGACAGCCCTGCAAGTGTCCTGCCTGCGATGTAACCAAACGTCATGCCCGGCCCGAGGGTGATGCCGCCGCTAGGGTAGAAACCGTTCATGATGCTGTTCATGTCATTGCCCACGGCGAATAACCCTGGAATCGGCGCGTCATTTTTATCCAATACCCGGGCACAGGCATCCGTGTGCAGCCCGGCGAAGGTGCCGAGGCTGCCTGGCACCAGCTTCACCGCATAGAACGGTCCCTGGCGCAGGCTGCCAAGGGAGGGGTTGGGACCATGGAGGATTTCCCCCTGGTTCTGGTTGTACAGCGACTCACCGCGCCGAAACTGCGGATCGCAGCCTTTCTCGGCAAACTGGTTGAACGAGTTGACCGTGGCTTCCAGTTGCTGCGCATCAATCCCGCATTGGCGTGCCAGTCCCGCCAGGGTCGGGTCCTTGATCAAGTAGCCCATGCGAACATGGGACGCTGTCGGGAATGGAAAGGGTTTCGAACAGCCCAGGCCATAGCGCCGCTGGGCACGGTGGTCGCAGATCAGCCAGGACACCGGGGGTTCTTCCGGTCCGCAGGCATCGAACAGTGCACACATATAGTCATGGTAGGAGTCTGCCTCGTTTACGAAGCGTCGACCATCCTGACGCACCGCGAGAAAACCCGGTTTCGCCCGCTCCATCAAATGGGGAAAGCCACTGAAACCCCCGTCCTCGCGCGGCACGCGAGAGACAGGTGCCCAGGCAGCGGCATGGGGCAAGTCGGATGCCACGCGAGCGCCGACGCTTTCACCCAGGTGCAAACCGTCGCCGGTATTGCCCTTGGGGGCAGCGCTCAGGTGTCCGGTGCCATCCGGGGCATGGGAGAACTGCCGGGCAATCCGCTGTCGGTCGTGCGGAAATCCGCCGCAGGCCATCACCACACCACGTCGTGCGCGGATGTCGAACGGGCGTGCGCTGCGCTCGATACGTGCACCGACCACACGCTGGTCCTCCTGCAGAAGTTGCTGTACCAGCGTATCGGTCAGCAGTCGAACGTTACGGTCCAGTGCGCTTTTCAATAGCCGGGCGACCAATGCATTGCCGTTCACCAGGTGCATGCTGCGGCCGTGGCACAGCAGGTCACGGGCATGGCGCAACAGGCGTTTGCCGGCATACAGCATTGAGCGTGCAGATCGGCTCGCGTTGAGAAAGTGGTTGAGATCAGCGCCACCGGCAATACCCATCCCGGCAAGGCTGATGAGGTCCAGCGGACGCCGAAGCTTGTTGATCCAGGGACCCAGCCGACGACCATCGTACGGCAGGGCGCAGAGCGAGCGACCGCCCCTGGCATGACCTTCGCTGGCATGAAAGTCAGGCATCTTGCTGCCGGAGAAAAATTGCACTTCGGTATGGCGCTGGAAAAAATCGACCATCTTCGGGCCTTGTTCAAGGAACATCTCCATGCGTTGGTCGAGCACCTCGCTGTGCAGTTCATTGCGCAGGTAAGTCCGCACTTGTTCGAACTCTTCCACTGTCCCTTCGGCGACTGCCAACGGGTTGCGGGGGATCCACAGCCAGCCGCCCGACCAGGCACTGGTGCCGCCGAGCACAGGCTCTTTTTCCACCACGATGACGTCGAGGCCAAGCTCGGCGCAGGTGACGGCACTGGCCAGGCCCGAGGCGCCGGAACCGATGACCAGGACATCACAGACAAGATTATCGACGTCAGTCGACGGCAAGACGCCCATGGCGACCTCCATTGTTGTTTTTATCGCAGGAGCTGGCCGCTCCCCAGTGGAAGCGACCCGGCAGGACGACGGTTACTGCAAAGGTGAAAAGTCGGTCGGGCGCAGCAGGCGCGACTCCAGCGTCACCACAGCGTCGAGTTCCTTGTTCTGTCGGGCAAAGTCCTGCCAGCGCGGGTCGGCTGCCATGGCGTTGCGCCGGGCCATGCGATCGTCGAGGCTGGCATAGGCCCAGATGTGCACCACCTGGTTGACCTCACCGATTTCGGTGGTGAAGAAACCGACCAGGTTGCCCAGGTGCTCCTGCTGCACGGCCAATGCTGCGTTCTTGTACAGGGCCAGCCAGTCACCCAGGCGGGTCGGTTTAATCGTGTAGGTGCGCAGTTCGTAGTACATGCTGTTCTCCAGTGTGGGGTTGTTGGGTTGTGCTGCGGTCCAGACGGGCCGCGATATCACTGGCGGCGAGGTAACCGAAGGTAATGCCGGGCCCAAGGGTGATGCCGGGACCGGGGTAGGTGCCGTCCATGATCGAATTCATTTCGTTGCCGGCGGCGTACAGGCCGGGGATCGGTGCACCGCTGCGGTCGAGCACGTTGGCCTGGCCGTTGGTGATCAGTCCGCGGGCCGAGCCGAGGTCACCGGTGAACAGGCGAATCGCGTAATACGGCGCCTTGTGCAGCGGTTTCAGGCACGGGTTGGGTTTGTGAAGCGGGTCGCCCATGTAGCGGTTATAGGCGCTGCTGCCTTTACCGAACTGACGATCGACGCCAAGGGCTGCATCGGCGTTGAACTGCGCCAGGGTCTGCTCCAGTGCCGTGGCATCGATGCCAGCGATGAGGGCCAGTTCGGCGAGGTTGTCTGCGCGCAGCAGATAACCGGCGTCTATCAACGCGCTGTTATCGACCGGTCGCGGACGGGCCAGGCCCATGCCGTATCGGTTCAAGGCTTCGCTGTCACAGATCAGCCAGCAGGGCGCATTGGCGCCGCCGTTGGCGAACATGCCTTCGACGAAGCAGTGGTAGGAGTCCGACTCATTGACGAAGCGTCGACCGGCGCGGTTGACTGCGATCACGCCGGGTTTGGCCCGATCGGTCACCAGGTGCGGAAAGCGCTCTTGGCTGCCGTCGGCCTTGCGCAGCACCGACACCGGTGCCCAGAAGAAATTCGCCGCAAGGTTGTCGCCAATGGCCGCGTTGACCGAAGCGGCCAGTCGTTGTCCGTCACCCACGTTGGCCGTTGGCGACATGCTCCAGTGTTCCGAGTCAGTCACTGGCCGCTGTTGGGCGGCTTGGGCACCGGCCGCAAATCCACCCATGGCCAATACCACGCCGCCCTTGGCAAATACGTTGCGGGTTTGCCCTCGCCAGGTGATCTGCACACCCTTTGCGGTGCCCTGTTCGACAAGCAGCGCTTCGGGGGCCGCCTGCAACCACAAATCGACGCCATTGGCGAAGGCGGTGGTTGCCAGCCGTGCGATCAAGGCATTGCCCACGGTCAGGCGTGTGCCCCGTGGATGGTTGAGGCGATCCAGGGCATATCGGCCCATCAGTTTCAGGCAGTGCCAAAGCGATCGCGGCGAGCGCTTGAAGCTGAGGAAGTGCTGGATGTCGACGCGATTGACCATCATGCCGCCGAACAGCAGCATGCCGTCGGGGGGCCGCTTGAGGTCCTTGAAGTGCTCACCCAGCTTGCGCCCGTCGTACTCGTCGATTTCCAGGGCGCGACCGGTTTGCGTGCCGCCGGGCAAATCCGGGTAATAGTCGGGCGACAGAGGCCGCAGGGTGTATTTGAGCTCGCTGTGGGTCTCCAGGAAACGTAAGGCTTCGCGGCCATTGTCGATGAAGGAATCGATCAACCCAGGGTTGTAGCCGGCACCGATCACTTGCTTGAGATAGCAGCGCATCTGGTCGGCACTCAGGTGATGCCCGGCAGCCCGGGCCTGATCGGTATCGTGCAGCCAGATCGCGCCACCGGAGATCGCCGAGGTGCCGCCAAAGGCTTCGGTCTTTTCCACCAGCAGGACTTTGAGGCCGCGGCAAGAGGCGGTCACTGCCGCCGCGAAACCGGCGGCACCGCTGCCCAGGACGATCACGTCGTAGGCCAGGTCGGCACCGGCAGGGAAGTGGGTAGTCATGTTCATTGTCTATCGCCTGTCGAGGACACGGCCGCAGATCAGATCTGCAGCGGTGTGACGCCCATGAAGTGGCCGAGGTTGCCCAGTTGCGCCAAGGCCATTTCCGGGCCGGTCTGGATCGGGCAACCACGCCTTTGGGCGAAGGCGAGAAACGGCGTCACGGCCGGCGAAGTCACGACATCGGCCACCAGCGTCGACGTTTGCAAGGTTTGCATCAGGTTGTGCGGCAACGGCAGCGGGCCTTCATCGCTGGTGGCGCCCATGCCGACCGGCGAGGCGTTCACCACCAGATCGAAGTGCTCGAGCGAGGCAGGGTTGGCGCTGATCACGATCTCGGGAAATGCGTCGCGCAACAGTTCGCCGAGCATCTCGACGCGCTCTGCGCTCAAGTCGCTGATGACCAGATGACTGATCCCGGCCTGACACAGTGAGTAAGCAATCGCACTGCCGACACCGCCGGTGCCGATCACCAACGCCTGCTTATCCTGCGGATTGAAACCCTGCTGGCGCGCAGCGCCGAGAAAACCTTCGCCGTCGACGATATCGCCCACCAGTCGGCCATCAGCCTCGCGTCGGATCACGTTGACCGAACCGAGCGCCGCCGAGCGCTCACTGACACTGTCCAGGCGGCCGGCCAGCAGCTGTTTGTAGGGGACGGTGACCACGCAACCGCGCAGGTTTTGCCAGCCACGCAAGGTCTCGATGAAGTTTTGCAGGGCGGTCGGCGCAAGGTCGATGGCCAGCATGGCAACGTTTTGCTGGTGCTCACCAAACCAGCGGTTGAAGTTTTCCGGTGATTTCACCTGTGTCACCGGTGAGCCGACGATGGCGACCAGTTCAGTCGAACCCTGGATCATTTGATGCTCCCGCTTCTTGGCTGTGTTGTGGGGCCGATAGTGCAAGCGAGGAGGGAGGTGAACAATCAAGGTACAAGGTGTTTAAGTTGATAATCGCATCATCAGTGCGATAATCGCATTGTTTGCCTGATTAAGAGCCGAATCGATGAAGCAACCCACCATCCATCAACGGGATTTGATCGTCGGCCTGCAAAAGGGGCTGGCGCTGTTGCAATTGTTTTCCCAGGAGCATCCGCGCCTGAGTGTGCCCGAGGTGGCGCGCATGGCCGACATGACCCAGAGCGCCGCCCGGCGTTTTTTGCTGACGCTGGTGCATGACGATTTCGCGCAGACCGATGGGCGCTTCTACTGGCTGACCGCCAAGACCCTGCGCATCGGCCAGGCCTATGTCGATTCGGCCGTGTTGCCGCGCATGCTGCGGCCGATCGTCGAACAGGTGGCGCGAACCACCCAGGAACATGTGTCGGTGGGCATTCGCGACGGGGATGACATCGTGCACGTTGTGCGCAGCCGCTACAGCCACATCACCTCGATGTCGATTCGGCCTGGCTCGCGGGTGCCGATGTATTGCACCGGCAGTGGCCGGCTCTGGCTGGCGAGCCTGTCAGGGCAGGCGCTCGACGGCTATTTCGAACGCAACCCGCCACAGGCGATTACGCCTTACACCCTCACCGACGAAACCCGGATCCGCGCCGAAATCACCTTGGCGGCGCAGCGGGGCTACGTGCTGGTGGATCAGGAATATGAAGTGGGCATGCGGGTGCTGAGCGTGCCGTTGATTGATCGGGAAGGGCAGTTGCAGGCCGCCTTGACGCTCACTACCCATGCGTCGCGAATGACCGTCGAGCAGATGCGCGAACGGTATCTGTCGGCATTGTATGAAGGTCAGGCGCTGCTGCGGCCGATCATGACGCTGTAGGCAGAGGAGACGAACTCTCATCCAGGCCACCTCGCTAAGGTGCGTAGAGTTTCTAGCGCTCACTGACGCGCACTCGATCCAATCCGGGTATCCAGGGCCGTCAATACTTCATGGGCGGCTTTCACCTTCGCAGGGAGGGGATAGTTCTTGTTCGCCAGCGTCACGATACCCATGCCCTTGGCTGGAACAAAGGCCATGTAAGCGCCGAAACCGTCCGTCATGCCTGGCTTGTTAATGAGCACGTTAGCCTGCGGTGGCAGCGGGGGGTTGAGCCGGGTAATTTCATGGGTTTCAAGGATCATTGGGTACGAGTTGCCCGCGAGCAAGCGGTCGAGCTCAATTGGATAGGGGTAAAACTCCCATCCCAAGCCCTGCGTCATATCTGCGACCTTGTAGCCTGTATGCGTTGGCATTTCCAACAGCATCATGCTGGCGGAAATCACGGCGAACCGGGTGCTGGATCAGATTGAAAGCACGATTGCCCACGGACTTGTGGGAGCGAGCCTTCTCGCGAAGAACGTCCAGGCAGCGCGATCATCCAGGCAGCCCGTATTATCGTTAACGTCCATCGCGAGCAGGCTCGCTCCCACAGTTTTTTGTGTGCACCGCATGACTCGGCACGGTTATCGGTCGAATCGATTCAGTGCCTGCTCCAGCCCTTCGCGACATTCAGCGACCATGCGTGTCACCAGTTCGGCGCAGGTCGGGATGTCGTCGACCAGGCCGATGACCTCGCTAAATACAAATCCGTC
>NZ_JAXDEO010000097.1:0-15770 GCF_035064975.1 Pseudomonas sp. YuFO20 | reverse complement strand
TCAGCGCCGCACTATGTCCTGCCTCATCGGCGAGAGGAGCGTATTTATCCCCGAGCCATCCGGCTCAAATCGCCGAAGTATCCGATCAGAAATAAAAATGCCAGTCAGCTTAACTGACTGGCATTACCCACAAGGGCCTTTTTTTAAGATCAAAAGATCGCAGCCTTCGGCAGCTCCTACATGCAGCAAAAAAAAGGGGCGGTATGACCCGCCCACATTTTTCCATATTCCCTGTATTCCCTTTTCATCATCCTGATGAATCGCTTCCTGCGATGTCCTTTCCCCCTCGTCCGTGAAGGGCGTGTCTGTCCGTAGACACAACGCCGATACTAGAGTGTTTACCGCCGGGAGCAATCGCCCGCCTGGGCCTGGGATGGCTTGTCACATCCCCTTCATATAGAAAAATCTACCGGTTTTTCAGATAGATAGGACTGACCTCTGAACAATAGAGTCGACTGCCAACCTGTAAAAATAGTGAACACTTACGAAAAGAGTAAGCGATGACTTACACCTGGAAGCTACAAAGCTGCGCTATCGCCCAAAAACGAAAAGCCCCGAACCAGTCGGGGCTTTTCAGTGAGCACTAACGAACGGCTTATTGAAACAACGACTCGCTCGACAGCCCGTTTTTCTCCAGGATCTCCCGCAGGCGTTTCAGACCTTCAACCTGAATCTGTCTGACCCGCTCCCGGGTCAGGCCAATCTCCAGGCCTACATCTTCCAGGGTGCTGCTCTCGTGCCCGCGCAGGCCGAAGCGGCGTACAACCACCTCGCGCTGCTTGTCGGTCAACTCCGAGAGCCACTGGTCGATGCTTTGAGACAGGTCGTCATCCTGCAGCAGTTCGCATGGATCGGTTGGGCGATCGTCGGTCAGGGTGTCCAGCAGGGTTTTATCCGAATCCGGACCCAGCGAGACGTCGACCGAAGAAACCCGTTCGTTGAGGCCGAGCATGCGCTTGACCTCCGCTACCGGTTTTTCCAGCAGGTTGGCGATCTCTTCGGGGGAGGGTTCATGATCGAGTTTTTGCGTCAGCTCCCGTGCGGCCCGCAGGTACACGTTGAGTTCCTTGACCACATGGATCGGCAACCGGATGGTCCGGGTCTGATTCATGATCGCGCGCTCGATGGTCTGACGAATCCACCAGGTTGCGTAGGTCGAGAAGCGGAAGCCGCGTTCAGGGTCGAACTTCTCCACCGCCCGGATCAGGCCGAGGTTGCCCTCTTCGATCAGGTCGAGCAGCGACAGACCCCGATTGACGTAACGCCGGGCGATTTTCACCACCAGCCGCAGGTTACTTTCAATCATGCGTTTGCGCCCAGCCGGATCACCACTTTGCGACAGGCGCGCAAAATGAACTTCTTCTTCGGGGGACAGTAGAGGGGAAAAGCCGATTTCATTGAGGTACAGCTGCGTGGCGTCAAGTGCCCGCGTGTAATCGATGTACTTGTGTTGCTTCAATGTCGCGGAGTGTTTGGATTTGGCACGAACGGAAGGTGGAGCCGCCCCTTCATCATTCGACATCGAATCCGTGCCGATGCCGGTCTCCATCAGGAGAACCTCATCGTCGATGTCAAACTCCGGCACTTCTTTACTGAGAGCCATTGTTATAGTCCTTTGGTGAGTTCGACCTCAAGCTCAAGCGGCGCCTTTATCCTTGGCAACGCTGGAGCCTGTCCCCTCTACGTAAGAAACGGAACAGGCTGGAAGCGATCAACGACGTGGCAGGAATTGCAGCGGATCTACAGGTTTACCTTGGCGGCGAATCTCAAAATGCAGTTTCACCCGGTCTGTACCCGTTGACCCCATTTCGGCAATTGTCTGTCCGACCTTGACCTGCTGCCCCTCCCGAACCAACAGCCTGCGGTTATGTCCGTAGGCACTGACGTAGGTTTCACTGTGTTTGATGATGACTAATTCGCCGTAGCCCCTTAAGCCACTCCCGGCGTATACCACCGTCCCATCAGACGCAGCTAAAACAGGCTGTCCCAAATCCCCTGCGATATCAATTCCTTTATTCAAACTACCGTTTGAGGAGAATTTGCCAATTAAAATGCCATTAGATGGCCACCCCCAGCCGGTCGGGGCTGGACCCGGTGGAGGCAGTGGAGCGGGTGCCGGCTTGTTGGCGACGGACGGTACAACCACTGGTGTGGTGGTGGTCGTACCGTCCGCAGAGCGACGGATGACCGTGGTTTTACTCGAGGATGAAGGCGAGGAACTGGACGAGCTGACCACGGCTGTCGGCGTTGAACCGCTGCGACCATCGAAGCGAATCGTCTGACCTGGGTGGATGGTGTACGGCGGCGCGATGTTGTTGCGTGCCGCCAGCGCCTTGTAGTCCCAGCCATAGCGAAAGGCGATGGAAAACAGGGTGTCCTTGGGTCGAACGACGTACTGCCCCGTGGTGACGGCCGGACGCTGGGCGACGGTTTTGTTGCGATCGACAACGCCCACATCGCTGGATTTGTTACTGGAGCAACCGACCAGCAAGGTGCTCATGACAAGGCCAGTCACCAGGCGCTGAAAGCTCGTTGTACCCATACGCTGCGCTATGACTGTGAGACTCACCCGCCGCTCCCTTTGTGGTGGCTGAAAATGTGATTTGCCGTGTTTCGGCACGAAGTGTCGCAAGTATAACGGGCCGTGCCGGCTTTACCCTTATTGAAGCGAAATGGCTTGGCGCACACGTTTGCTGTCTGACAAAACTATCCGTTTAATCAAATCGATGCCGCTGTAAGACAGAGGCAATCGAAGAGAATTCAGCGCGTTTAAATAAATGCTCAGGCCAGTGGACCATTGAGTAACGGGACGAAGCGCACCGACCCCAGGACACGCCTGGAAAAGCCATGTTCCTCCCGGATGATCAGCATTAATTGTTGCACTTCTCCGGAGCCGACCGGGATCACCAGACGCCCCCCTGGCGCCAGTTGATCCAGCAGCGCCTGGGGTACGTCGGTGGCCACGGCCGTCACGATTATGCCGTTGTAGGGCGCCAGCGCAGGCCAACCCTCCCAGCCATCGCCCCAGCGAAATACCACGTTACGCAGGTTCAGCTCGACCAGGCGTTCCTTGGCCCGGTCTTGCAATACCTTGATGCGTTCAACGGAAAAGACCCGCTCGACCAGTTGCGACAGCACCGCCGTCTGATAACCCGACCCCGTTCCGATTTCCATGACCTTGTCCAACGGCCCGGCTTCGAGCAGCAACTCGCTCATGCGAGCCACCATATAAGGCTGGGAGATGGTCTGGTTATTGCCGATGGGCAGCGCCGTGTCTTCGTAGGCCCGGTGCGCCAGCGCCTCGTCGACGAACAGGTGACGCGGTGTACGACGAATGACTTCCAGCACCTTGGCGTTGGAAATCCCCTCTTCGTACAGGCGCTGAATCAGGCGTTCGCGGGTCCGTTGCGAGGTCATGCCGATGCCGCGATGCAGCATGTCGTCTTGTCCACGGGTCATGGGTGCAACCCCTCCAACCAGCCGTCGAGGCTTCTGAAGGCATCATTGAAGGTGCGATCCAGTTGCAACGGGGTGATGGAAACATAGCCCTGCATCACCGCATGGAAATCGGTGCCGGGGCCGCCATCCTCCGCGTCCCCCGCCGCCGCGATCCAGTACCCGGACCTGCCTCGCGGGTCGACCACCTTCACCGGTGCCGCCGCGCGGGCGCGATGCCCGAGGCGGGTCAACTGGATACCGCGGATGTGCTCCAGCGGCAAATTGGGAATGTTCACGTTCAGTACCGTACGCGGTGGCAATTCGAGATCCGCATGGGCCTCGACCAGTTTGCGCGCAAAGTAGGCCGCCGTGGGCAGGTTGTCGACCTGTCGCGAGACCAGCGAAAAGGCAAAGGAGGGACGCGCCAGGAAGCGACCTTCGAGTGCCGCCGCCACGGTACCCGAGTACAGCACGTCGTCCCCCAGGTTGGCGCCCAGGTTGATGCCGGACACCACCATGTCCGCCTCACGTTCCAGCAAGCCGTTGAGACCCAGGTGCACGCAATCGGTCGGCGTACCGTTGACGCTGATAAAGCCATTGGCCAGCGTGTGCGGATGTAGCGGACGGTCGAGCGTGAGCGAACTGCTCGCGCCGCTTTTGTCCTGGTCCGGGGCTATAACCACGCACTCGGTGTAATCCGCCAGCGCAGCATAAAGCGCGGCGAGTCCGGGTGCGGTAACCCCGTCGTCGTTAGAAATCAGAATACGCATGGGCTGTCCGTCTGCCCCACCGGCACCAGATCAACAAGCTCGCGCACCAATACGGTGGCGAAGCATCCGGCCGGCAGGACGAATTCCAGTTGCAGAATGTCAGGTTCGGGATAATGCCACGTCAACCCACCGATGGGCAGCCGCAGGATGCGACGTTCGTGGCTCATTCCGGCGTTGATCAACCAATCGCGAAGATCTGCCTCGCGTGCGGCGATCGCCTGCTCCAGTTCATGGACAGCGCCCGTGGTCGGCGAGTCACCTTCGCCCCACTGCGGACCGGTCGGGTGCAGATCGAGAATCGCCAGTCGCGGGTCGCTGCACTCGGCTTCGCCTGCGGGAAAAAAGCTGCGGCTGTCGGTGAACGCCAGCAGATCGCCCACCTGGGCACGCTGCCAGGTGCCATCGGCGACACGCGCGGCCAACACCTGGTTGAACAGGAAACTGCGGGCAGTGGAAAGCAGCCGCGAACGCACGTTGCGCTGCTCCGGCAAGGCCTTGCGCGCAGCCCAGGCACGGGCGTCGACCACGTTGCCGCCGTCATGCCCGAAACGCTGGGCACCGAAATAATTGGGGATGCCTTGCCTGGCGATCAGCTGCAGGCGCTCTTCGATGGCCGCCTTGTCGCCGGCAAACTGCGTCAGGCGCAGTGTGAAGCCATTGGCCGAATGGGCACCGCGTTGCAGCTTGCGTTTGTGGCGGCTGGTCTTGAGGATTTTCAGCGTATCGTTTTCTGCCGCCGACAGATCCGGATCGGCCTTGCCCGGCAGCTGCACGCTGAACCACTGACGCGTCAGCGCCTGGCGATCCTTGAGCCCGGCATAGCTGACGGTACGCAATGACACGCCCGCCGCCTTGGCGATTCGGCGTGCCGCCTCTTCAGTATTCAGGCCGCGTTTTTCCACCCAGATCCACAGGTGTTCGCCGTCACCGCTCAGGGGGATATCGAGGACTTCGTCGACCTGGAAATCTTCCGCGATGGCTTTCAGCACGGCGCTGCCGAGCGCTTCGCCATAGGCCCGCGGGCCGAGCAATTGCAGTTCGTTCATGCGCGCAACAACAGGGCAACGGAGTGCACGGCGATGCCCTCTTCGCGACCGACAAAGCCGAGCTTTTCGGTGGTGGTAGCTTTCACGTTCACTTGATCCAACTCAACTTGAAGATCCGCGGCAATCAGCGCGCGCATCGATTCGATATGCGGGGCCATTTTCGGCGCCTGGGCAACGATGGTGTTGTCGACGTTAGCGACTTTCCAGCCTTTGGCGTGGATCAATGCGACGACATGGCGCAACAGCACACGGCTGTCGGCGCCCTTGAATTGCGGGTCGGTGTCCGGGAAATGCTTGCCGATGTCACCCAGTGCAGCGGCACCGAGCAAGGCATCGCTCAAGGCATGCAGCAGGACGTCACCATCGGAGTGAGCGAGCAGTCCGAAGCTGTGTGCAATGCGCACGCCGCCCAGAGTGATGAAATCGCCTTCAGCGAAACGGTGCACATCATAGCCGTGGCCAATACGCATAAAAAAACGCCCCGAATTTTGTCAGGGCGTGATTCTACCTGCTATTGAGCTGCTAGAGCATGCGCGTGATGCCGCAAGTGATCTTCGATGAAACTGGCGATGAAGAAATAGCTGTGGTCGTAGCCCGGCTGCAGACGCAATGTCAGCGGATGACCGGCCAGTTTGGCCGCCTGTTGCAAGGCTTCAGGCTTGAGCTGGGTGGCGAGGAAATCGTCGCGATCGCCTTGATCCACCAACAGTGGCAGCTTTTCGTCAGCCTCGGCGATCAACGCACAGGCATCCCATTCGCGCCATTTCGAACGGTCCTCTCCCAGGTAACGGGAAAAGGCTTTCTGGCCCCAAGGGCAGTCCATCGGATTGTTGATCGGCGAGAACGCCGACACCGATAGATAACGCCCCGGATTGCGCAAGGCACAGACCAGCGCACCGTGGCCACCCATGGAGTGACCGCTGATGCCGCGCTTGTCCGACGCCGGGAAATGCGCTTCGACCAATGCCGGCAATTCCTGCACGACATAGTCATGCATCCGATAGTGCCGCGACCAGGGTTCCTGGGTGGCGTTCAGGTAGAACCCGGCGCCGAGGCCGAAATCCCAGGCGCCATCCGGATCACCCGGCACGTCGGGACCGCGAGGGCTGGTGTCCGGCGCGACGATGATCAGCCCGAGCTCGGCGGCCACGCGCATGGCGCCGGCCTTCTGCATGAAGTTCTCATCGGTGCAGGTCAGGCCGGACAACCAGTACAGCACCGGCAATTTGCCGCCCTGCTCCGCTTGTGGCGGCAGGTAGACGGCGAACACCATGTCGCAGCCGAGCGTTTCCGAGCGATGGCGATAACGCTTGTGCCAGCCGCCGAAGCTTTTCTGGCAGGAGATATTTTCCAGGGTCATGGGCTTTTTTCAGCTGCAAGCTTCAAGCTCTATGCTGCAAGAGGGCGTCAAACCCACTTGCAGCTTGCGGCTTGAGACTTTCTGCTGCTCCTTAGAAATGAATGACGGAACGGATGCTCTTGCCTTCATGCATCAGGTCAAACGCCTTGTTGATATCTTCCAGGCCCATGGTGTGGGTGATGAAAGTGTCCAACGGGATTTCGCCGGTCTCGGCCATCTCCACGTAGCTTGGCAACTCGGTACGGCCACGCACACCGCCGAACGCCGAACCGCGCCAGACGCGACCGGTGACCAGCTGGAACGGACGGGTCGAAATTTCCTGGCCGGCACCGGCGACGCCGATGATCACCGACTCGCCCCAACCCTTGTGGCAGCACTCAAGGGCGGCACGCATCAATTGCACGTTGCCGATGCATTCGAAGGAGAAGTCGACGCCGCCATCGGTCATGTCGACGATGACTTCCTGGATCGGACGATCGAAGTCTTTCGGGTTTACACAATCGGTTGCACCCAGCTGTTTGGCGATCTCGAATTTGGCCGGGTTGATGTCGATGGCAATGATGCGAGCAGCCTTGGCTTTGACCGCACCGATGACCGCCGACAGACCGATGCCGCCCAGGCCGAAAATGGCCACGGTATCACCAGGTTTCACCTTGGCGGTGTTTAGTACGGCACCGATGCCGGTGGTGACACCACAGCCCAGCAGGCAGACTTTTTCCAGTGGCGCCTCTTTGGCAATCTTGGCCACGGAGATTTCCGGCAGCACGGTGTACTCCGAAAAAGTGGAAGTACCCATGTAGTGGAAAATCGTTTCGCCCTTGTAGGAAAAACGCGACGTGCCATCCGGCATCAGGCCTTTGCCCTGGGTCGCACGAATCGCCTGGCAGAGGTTGGTTTTACCCGACAGGCAGAATTTGCACTGGCGACATTCCGGGGTGTACAGCGGGATCACATGGTCGCCCACCGCCACCGAGGTCACGCCTTCGCCGATCGCTTCAACGATCGCCCCACCTTCGTGACCGAGGATCGACGGGAAAATGCCTTCCGGGTCAGCGCCCGATAGGGTGTAGGCATCGGTATGGCAGACACCGGAAGCCACCACGCGCAGCAACACTTCACCGGCCTTGGGCATGGCGACATCGACTTCAACGATCTCAAGCGGTTTCTTGGCCTCGAAGGCAACGGCGGCGCGTGACTTGATCATGGTGATTCTCCAGTGAATAAAAACGAGACAAGGAGTGTAATACATGGCTCCACGATGAATAATCGAGGCAAATGCAAAATATTATTGCCGTACAGGGATAATCCTTCATGTCTGAAAATCGCTGGGAAGGGATCGACGAATTTGTCGCTGTTGCCGAATGCAGCCAATTCACCGCCGCCGCGGAACGCCTGGGGGTTTCTTCCTCGCATATCAGTCGACAAATCGTACGCCTGGAAGAGCGCCTGCAAACCCGCTTGCTCTATCGCAGCACCCGCCGGGTCACACTGACCGAGGCCGGGCAAACCTTTCTGCAACATTGCCAGCGCTTGCAGGATGGCCGCGAAGAAGCGTTGCGGGCGGTCGGCGACTTGACCAGCGAACCCAAGGGCATGCTGCGCATGACCTGTGCCGTGGCGTATGGCGAACGTTTCATCGTGCCGCTGGTGACGCGCTTCATGGGGCTTTATCCACAACTGCGGATCGACATCGAACTCAGCAACCGCCAGCTTGACCTGGTGCATGAGGGCCTGGACCTGGCAATCCGCCTGGGGCGCTTGCAGGATTCAAGACTGGTGGCCACGCGCTTGGCGCCACGGCGCATGTATCTGTGCGCGTCGCCTTCCTACGTGGAACGGTATGGTCGGCCACACAGCTTGTCGGAATTGAGCCGGCACAATTGCCTTGTAGGCAGTTCGGACCTCTGGCAACTGGAACAGAACGGGCGGGAGTTTTCGCAACGGGTGCAGGGAAACTGGCGGTGTAACAGTGGGCAAGCGGTGCTGGATGCGGCGCTACAGGGCGTGGGGTTGTGTCAGCTGCCGGATTATTACGTGTTGGAGCATCTGAAAAGTGGCGCGCTGATTTCGCTGCTGGAGGCGCATCAACCGCCCAATACGGCGGTTTGGGCGTTGTATCCGCAGCAACGGCATTTGTCGCCCAAGGTGCGCAAGTTGGTGGATTATTTGAAGGAAGGGTTGGCCGAACGGCCGGAGTATCAGGGTTAATAGCAAAAGATCGCAGCCTTCGGCAGCTCCTACAGGGATCGCGTACAACCATCATTGTGCGGATGTACCGGCCCTTGTAGGAGCTGCCGCAGGCTGCGATCTTTTAGCGGCGGCTGGCCCAACGCAGTCTCAACCATTCCAGGTCTTCGGGGCGCGTAACCTTGAGATTATCCGCCCGCCCTTCAATCAGGCGCGGTGCCATCCCGGACCACTCCATGGCTGACGCCTCATCGGTGATGACAGCATCCGCCACCAGACTGTCCGCCAACGCCCGATGCAGTGCACCCAGGCGAAACATCTGCGGTGTATAGGCCTGCCAGATCACACTGCGATCCACGGTCTCGACGACACGACCCTGTTTGTCGACCCGTTTAAGCGTATCCCGCGCTGGAACCGCCAACAGACCGCCCACCGGGTCATCCGCCAGTTGTCCCAACAACTTGTCCAGGTCATCGCGACTCAGGTTGGGCCGCGCGGCATCGTGCACCAGCACCCAGTCCTCATCGTCCGCACCCAACGCATGCAAGTGCAGCAACGCATTGAGCACCGATCCGGAACGCTCGGCGCCGCCGTCAACGCGTTGAATGCGTTTGTCGCCAGCACACGCCAGGTTCGGCCAATAAGGATCATCAACAGCAAGACTGACCACCAGGCCCTTCAGACCAGGATGATCGAGAAAACAGCCAAGGCTGTGTTCGAGAATAGTGCGCCCGCCCAGTTGCAGGTATTGCTTGGGACGGTCCGCGGCCATACGGGCACCGACGCCCGCGGCAGGAATCACGGCCCAGAAGGCCGGCAGAGACAGGTTCATTGTGCCAACTGGTAAAGGGTTTCACCGTCCTTGACCATGCCCAATTCATGGCGAGCCCGCTCTTCAACGGTCTCCATGCCCTTTTTCAACTCACTGACTTCAGCGTCCATCACCCGATTGCGCTCCAGCAACGTCTGGTTCTCAGCTTGCTGATCGGCAATCTGCTGAGTCAGCTCGGCCACTTGCGCCAGACTGCCATTTCCCACCCACAGGCGGTACTGCAGGCCAGCCAGCAGCAGGAGCAAGACGAGGAACAACCAATTGGGACTGCGCATCGAATATCAGGTATCCAGTGAAAAAAGACAGCCACACCAAAACATGAAGCTACTGATAGCACGAAGCCTGGAAGAACCAGGCTTGTGCTTGCAAGGCATCAGATTAGTGGCAAAAACGTCGCTGTAGCGATTTTTCCGACACAATCCGGTGTCTTTTTTTTTACATCAACCGCGGAATTCGCTACGGCCGTTGTACTTGGCCTTGCCATTCAACTGCTCTTCGATACGCAGCAGTTGGTTGTACTTGGAAACGCGGTCGGAACGGCACAGGGAGCCGGTCTTGATCTGGCCAGCCGAAGTGCCCACGGCCAGGTCGGCAATGGTCGAATCTTCGGTTTCGCCGGAGCGGTGCGAGATCACGGCGGTGTAACCAGCGGCCTTGGCCATCTGGATGGCTTCCAGGGTTTCGGTCAGGGTGCCGATCTGGTTGAACTTGATCAGGATCGAGTTGGCGATCTTTTTATCGATGCCTTCTTTCAGGATCTTGGTGTTGGTCACGAACAGGTCGTCGCCTACCAGCTGGGTCTTCTCGCCGATCTTGTCGGTGAGGATTTTCCAGCCAGCCCAGTCGGACTCGTCCAGGCCATCTTCGATGGAGATGATCGGGTAACGCTCGGTCAGGCCTTTGAGGTAGTCAGCGAAACCTTCAGCGGTGAACACCTGGCCTTCGCCGGACAGGTTGTACTTGCCGTCTTCGTAGAATTCGCTGGCTGCGCAGTCCAGGGCCAGGGTCACGTCGGTGCCCAGCTTGTAACCGGCGTTGGCCACGGCTTCGGAGATCACTTTCAAAGCGTCTTCGTTGGAAGCCAGGTTCGGTGCGAAACCACCTTCGTCACCCACGGCAGTGCTCAGGCCACGGGCCTTCAGGACAGCCTTGAGGTGATGGAAAATCTCGGTGCCCATGCGCAGACCTTCCGAGAAAGACTTGGCGCCAACCGGCTGCACCATGAATTCCTGGATGTCGACGTTGTTATCGGCGTGCTCGCCACCGTTGATGATGTTCATCATCGGAACCGGCATCGAGTAGACACCCGGGGTGCCGTTCAGGTTGGCGATGTGAGCGTACAGCGGCAGGTCCTGGTCCTGTGCTGCTGCCTTGGCCGCGGCCAGGGAAACGGCGAGGATCGCGTTGGCGCCCAGGGTTGCCTTGTTTTCGGTACCGTCGAGCTTGATCATCGCGTGATCCAGCGCTTTCTGGTCGCTTGGGTCCATGCCTTTCAACAGGTCGCGGATCGGACCGTTGATGTTGGCGACGGCCTTCAGGACGCCCTTGCCCAGGTAACGGCTCTTGTCGCCATCACGCAGCTCGAGCGCTTCACGCGAGCCAGTGGAAGCACCGGACGGCGCGCAAGCGCTGCCGATGATGCCGTTGTCGAGAAGCACATCCGCTTCCACGGTGGGATTGCCACGGGAGTCGAGAACTTCACGACCTTTGATGTCGACGATTTTAGCCATTGTTGTAAACACTCCAAAGTTGACGAAAACGCTGTACCGCTCGATTTATAAGTTTCGCATTACTTTGTGGGAGCCAGCTTGCTGGCGATGGCGTCCTTTCGGGCCCCTTCGCTGGCAAGCCAGCTCCTACAGGTCACATTTGTGGGAGCCGGCTTGCTGGCGATGGCGTCCTTTCGGGCCTCATCGCTGGCAAGCCAGCTCCTACACAGGATCGGGGTTGCCGATATTACGCGGTTTCTATGGCAGGAAAACTCTTCACCAGTTCGTCCAGGGCTTTGAGCTGGGCCAGGAATGGCTCCAGTTTGTCCAGACGCAAGGCGCAAGGGCCGTCGCATTTGGCGTTGTCCGGATCCGGGTGGGCTTCCAGGAACAGGCCCGCCAGGGACTGGCTCATGCCGGCCTTCGCCAGATCGGTGACCTGGGCGCGACGACCACCGGCGGAATCGGAGCGACCGCCAGGCATTTGCAGCGCGTGGGTCACGTCGAAGAATACCGGGTATTCGAACTGCTTCATGATGCCGAAGCCGAGCATGTCGACGACCAGGTTGTTGTAGCCGAAGCTCGAACCGCGCTCGCAGAGAATCAACTGATCGTTACCCGCTTCCACGCACTTGCTCAGGATGTGTTTCATTTCATGAGGTGCGAGGAACTGGGCTTTCTTGATGTTGATTACCGCGCCGGTCTTGGCCATCGCGACCACAAGGTCGGTCTGGCGCGACAGGAAGGCCGGCAGCTGGATGATATCGCAGACTTCAGCGACGACCGCGGCCTGCTCAGGCTCGTGGACGTCAGTGATGATCGGCACGCCGAAGGCTTGCTTGATGTCCTGGAAGATCCGCATGCCCTCTTCCAGGCCGGGGCCACGGTAAGAGGTCACGGAGGAACGGTTGGCCTTGTCGAAGCTGGCCTTGAACACGTAAGGGATACCCAGTTTCTGGGTAACCTTCACGTACTCTTCGCAGACCTGCATCGCCATGTCGCGGCTTTCCAGCACGTTCATGCCACCGAAAAGCACCATTGGCTTGTCGTTGGCAATCTCGATATCGCCTACGCGGATGATCTTCTGCGCCATGGGGTTCACGCCTTCTTCTGGTGTTGAGCCAAAGCTGCCTTGACGAAGCCGCTGAACAACGGGTGACCGTCGCGAGGCGTCGAGGTGAACTCAGGGTGGAACTGGCAAGCGACGAACCATGGATGATCCGGTGCTTCAACCACTTCGACCAGCGCGCCATCACCGGAACGACCGGAGATTTTCAGGCCGGCTTCGATGATCTGCGGCAGCAGGTTGTTGTTCACTTCGTAGCGATGACGGTGACGCTCGACGATCACGTCCTTGCCGTAGCAGCCGTGAACCAGGGAACCCGGCTCCAGCAGGCAATCTTGCGCGCCAAGGCGCATGGTGCCGCCCAGATCGGACGCTTCGGTACGGATTTCAACAGCGCCGGTGGCATCTTCCCACTCGGTGATCAGGCCGACGACCGGGTGACCGCTGGCACGATCGAACTCGGTGGAGTTGGCGTCTTTCCAGCCCAGCACGTTACGCGCGAACTCGATCACGGCCACTTGCATGCCCAGGCAGATACCCAGGTATGGCACTTTGTTTTCGCGAGCGTACTGGACGGCAGTGATCTTGCCTTCCACGCCACGCAGACCGAAGCCGCCTGGCACCAGGATCGCGTCGACACCTTCCAGCAGCGCGGTGCCCTGGTTCTCGATGTCTTCGGAATCGATGTAGCGCAGGTTGACCTTGGTACGGTTGCTGATGCCGGCGTGACTCATCGCTTCGATCAGCGACTTGTAGGCGTCCAGCAGCTCCATGTACTTGCCGACCATGGCGATGGTGACTTCGTGCTCAGGGTTGAGCTTGGCGTCGACCACGGCTTCCCACTCGGACAGGTCGGCACCACCGCATTGCAGGCCGAAACGCTCGACGACGAAATCGTCCAGGCCCTGGGAGTGCAGGATGCCCGGGATCTTGTAGATGGTGTCGGCGTCTTCCAGCGCGATCACCGCACGTTCTTCAACGTTGGTGAACTGCGCGATCTTGCGACGCGAGGACACATCGATCGGGTGGTCGGAGCGGCACACCAGCACGTCCGGCTGCAGGCCGATGGAACGCAGTTCCTTCACCGAGTGCTGGGTTGGCTTGGTCTTGGTTTCGCCGGCCGTGGCGATGTACGGCACCAGTGTCAGGTGCATCAGCATCGCGCGCTTGGCGCCGACTTCGAAACGCAGCTGGCGGATGGCTTCGAGGAACGGTTGCGATTCGATGTCACCCACGGTGCCACCGATCTCGACCATCGCCACGTCGGCATCGCCCGCGCCCTTGATGATGCGGCGCTTGATTTCGTCGGTGATGTGCGGAATCACCTGGATGGTTGCACCCAGGTAGTCACCACGGCGCTCTTTGCGCAGCACGTGCTCGTAGACACGGCCGGTGGTGAAGTTGTTGTTCTGGGTCATGGTCGTGCGGATGAACCGCTCGTAGTGGCCCAGGTCCAGGTCGGTCTCGGCGCCGTCGTGGGTGACGAACACTTCACCGTGCTGGAACGGGCTCATGGTGCCCGGGTCGACGTTGATGTACGGGTCCAGCTTCAGCATGGTGACCTTAAGTCCCCGCGCCTCCAGGATGGCCGCCAATGATGCCGATGCAATGCCTTTCCCCAATGAAGAAACAACACCGCCCGTGACGAATATGTAGCGCGTCATGAAAAACCCTAGAAGTCTGCGTTAAAGCGGTCCGAGCCGCCGGGGAAAGCGAAGGAAGGCCGAAGCCCCCGATCACCTGCATTAATCACAGTGCACCTTTCAAAAAAACCGCCGCGTTGGGACAGACCGGGAAATGAAACACCGGTTCGTTGCTCGCTACACATTTTTTGGAATCGCCCAGCAAAGACTGCTTGGTAATCGGCAACTCCTGCAATTCAGGCGAATCCACAGAAGTTGTATCAAGAAGGGAGCGTAGTCTACCGGAAAGCCCCTTTCAGCTCAAACCTTGATCTTCGCCTGGCGGTTGCCAATGTAAATGCCAGCCACCCGTCGCTTCGCCATCCAGCCCCGCCAGGTTAGCCACCGCCAGCAATTGCTCGCCCTTGTACAGCAGCGGCAATCTGCCGCGCACGAACAGCGGCACCCCACGTTCGTTGAGCAAACGCTTCAAGTCGCGATGGCCGCGGCCGGGCAGCTCCATCACTTCGCCCCCTTCACGATAGCGGATCTGCAAGGGGCCATCGGGGATTTGCCCACTGAGCGTGAGCATGCCGTTGTCGGCCAACGCCAGCGGCTGAGCGGGTTCCAGCCATGCGCCAGGCGCTGGAGCCGCGCGCAACCAGGCACCGGATAACCACCAGATACGCCCGCCCGCCCGATGCAGTTCGCCATCGGCCAGGCGCCAGATCGGCCGGGCGTCGCCGGTGGCATCGCGCAAATCGAGCCAACCCGACCAATGGTCGCTATCCGGCAGCTGAGTCAGCGGTTCGAGCCAGTGGCTGAGCGCATTGCGCTGGCGAGCATCGGAGAGTTTTTCCAGCGATGCCAATTCCAGCGAGGGTAAATTCAGCCAATCGAATTCGCTGGCGGCGCTGGCGTGGCTCAAGTCAATTTGCGCCAGATCATCCAGCAACCCCTGCGCCTCGCTCAAATGCGCGGCACTGCGGGCCATGGAAGCCATCGCCTGCGGCCAGCGCTGGGTCAATGCAGGAAACACCTGATGACGCAGGTAATTGCGCGAGAATTGCCGGTCCTGGTTGGAAGGGTCCTCGATCCAGTTCAATTGATGCTCCGCCGCATACGCCTCAAGCTCGGCCCGGGTAGCATCGAGCAAAGGCCGCAACAGATGCCCTTTACCCAGCGGGCGCTGGCGAGGCATCCCCGATAACCCCCTTACGCCGGCCCCTCGCAACAGGCGAAACAGCAAGGTTTCCGCCTGATCGTCACGGTGCTGGGCCGTCAGCAGGACTTCATTGGCTTGAGTGGCCTCAGTGAACGCCACGTAGCGCGCATCGCGGGCCGCACGCTCAAGGCTTGCGCCGGGTTGCACCTGGACGCGGACGACTTGCAGCGGCACGCCCAGCGCATCGCAGACCGACTGACAGTGATCCGGCCACGCGTCAGCCGCAGCCTGGAGGCCGTGATGGACATGGATGGCGCTCAGTGGTGGCAGGGACTGGGATTTGGCGAGCGTTGCGAGAAGGTGCAGGAGGACGGTGGAATCGAGGCCACCGGAGAAGGCGATGTGCCAATGGGCAGCATTGCGCCAAGGCTGAAGATTTAGCAAAAGCCGAAAAGGCAGATCACTCTTCGAAGGATTCATAGAGATTGATCGCTTCTCATGGAACCCTGTAGGAGCTGCCGCAGGCTGCGATCTTTTGATCTTAAAAAATCAAGATCAAAAGATCGCAGCCTGCG
>NZ_JAXDEO010000096.1:0-15842 GCF_035064975.1 Pseudomonas sp. YuFO20 | reverse complement strand
CCTGTAGGAGCTGGCTTGCCAGCGATGGCGGCATAACGGCCACCACCGAATCGCCAGCAAGCCGGCTCCTACGGATTTGTGTCATACCAAAATTCAGCAACCACCCCTACAACCATTTGGCGTCCCACAACGGGTAATCATGTACTCGCCGGACAAGGCCGGCGCGTATGGGGTTGGCGATGACGTACCGGGCAACCGCCAGTAGATCCTCTTCGTAGCGAATGGCACGGTCGTGAAAGCCTTTTTGCCAAACACATCCTGTTCGCCCCAGGTGAGTATTGATCGCTCTTGCGCTGCGAGATTTGGTGGCCAGCATCAGCGCCGGCAAGGTGCCGTTCTTCAGCTCGACCAGCCAATGAAAATGGTCAGGCATGACCACCCAGGCCAGGGAATCCGCCTGGTCGTCAGTCTGTGCTTGTTGAAATTGCCGTACCAGGAGCCGCCCTGTCAGCCAATTGGTGAATAGCGGCTCGCGATTGCGGGTCACTGCGGTCAGCAGATAAATTTGCCCGGCTTGGGAATAGCGCCCGGCGCGCAGGCGATTGGCGTGGGGAAGATCAGGCATTCCATTGCCCTCCTGTGTTCAAAACCGAAACACAAGGCTAGTGCGCCAGGATGAAGAGCGTTGTCACAGTTTGGTTCTGGATGTGACTATTCGGACGTTATCGTCGGAACGCCGCCCGCAGCAAGCCGGCTCCTACAGATTCGTGTACCGCCCAACAATCCGCAGGCACCCGAAAACCTGTAGGAGCTGGCTTGCCAGCGATAGCGTGCTGAACGAATTCAGTTAGGCGCACGTGTCCCATGGAACGAGCTGATCTGCCAACCCTCTGCACCCAACGTCCAGACCTGCGTGGCAAAGCCGTCGCCGCGAATCGACTGCTCGCCACCGCGCTTGCGCAAGGTGTTGCATTGCGTGCCGGTCATCACCGCCAGGTGCTCGCCGTAGAAGCGGATCTGCAACTCGCCACGCTCAATGTCCAGATACTGCACGGCGCTTTTTGCGTACTCCAGATAATCCGCCTTGCCTTGCACCAATCCGGTGGTGTGCACGTACACCAGGTCATCGGCGAACAGCTCGGCGACGCGTGGGTAGTCTTCTTCAACCAGGGCCCGGCGGCGTTCCTGCTCAAGTGCCAGGAGTTGGTTTTTTACGGCTGCGGTGGTCATGTCAATGGCTCTCTGTGGGTGATGAGCGCGCACCATAGACTTGCAATCCGACCTGTAAAAAATCGTCGATCACGATGCCAGCCATCGCCACTCGCGATACCCACCCCCTGATCTCACCCTGCGCCGCAAAGGCCCCGCCCCTAGTGGGATTGAGCAGCTATCGACGCCATCAATACCCGGCCATTGATGCAAGTTGCTGGTGGCGCCCGTGGCCGCGCCCTAGCCTCACTTTGCATAACAATCAGCCAAGTGAAAACGCCATGAATGCCCTGCACCTCAAATGCCAGACCCTGTTCGACGGTACTGGCCTGCATACCCGTCAACAGCAAACGCTGGTCGTGGAAAACGGCCTGCTGACCTACGTCGGCCCGACAGCCATGGCGCCGCAGCCACAAGCGGGTGACAGCATTGTCGATGCCGGCGATAACTTTGTCATGCCAGGCCTGGTGGACGTGCATACCCACCTGGCCTTCGGCAACGCGCAGAGTGAAGAAGACATCGATATCTGGACCAGCGACGAATTCCGCGCGCTGCGTGGCATGTTCTTCGCCCAACATGTGCTGGCCGCCGGCGTGACCAGCATGGTTTGCCCGGGCGATAGCGGCCAGCTCAGCATTTCAGTGCGCAACGCAATTGCCGCTGGCCTGTTCGAGGGTCCGCGCATCGCGGCCAGCAGCCGGGTCATCACCAATCGGCAGAGCCTCAATGACTGGTTTCCGAGCCGCGTAGGGGCTCCGGAATACTTCACCGCGCGCCTGGTTACCAGCCGCAGCGAAGCCCTGGCAGAAATCCGCAAGCAGGCGAAGGATGGCGTAGACCTGATCAAGATCGCCATGGACGGCACCCATCGTCGCCCGAACGGCGAAATCATCGCGGCGTTCACCGCCGAAGAAACCTACGAGATGGTCGAAGAAGCCCATCGCCTGGGGTGCAAAGTAGCGACCCATGCCTATGGCCGTGAAGCGGTGATGTACGCCGCACGCGCGGGTGTCGATCTGGTGTTCCACGCCTTTTACATGGACGACGACTGTATCGAGGCCTTGCTCGAAGCGGGCAGTATCCTCGCGCCGACCATGACCTTCCCGCAGAACACCGTGGATTTTTGCCAGCCCCACGACCCGGCCATCACCACCGGGTACGCCGGTTACTGCGCGCGGACGCTGGAAGTCGGTTCGGCGGTGCTCAAACGTGCCAAGGCGGCCGGTGTGCCGTTCGCCTGTGGCAGCGACAGCGGTTTTGCCGTGACGCCTTATGGCGAGTGGCATGCCCGTGAGCTTGAACTGCTGGTCACGCGCCTGGGCTTCACGCCCGCCGAAGCCCTGTATGCCGCCACCGCCACCGGTGCGCGCTGCATGCCCCGCGGTGAAACCATCGGCTCCCTGGAAGTGGGCAAGCAAGCGGACTTCCTGTTGCTCGACGGCTCGCCGCTGCACGACATCCGCATCCTCCAGGACCGCTCGCGCCTCAAGGCCGTGTACAAGGCCGGTCAGCCGGTGCGCATGGAACGCAACCCCTACAACCCCAAGCAAGTGTCCGATTTCAACTCGTTGAAGTGGACGGACCTGTACACCCGCGACCGGGTTGCCCAACTGGGCAAGTGGGCCGTATGAGGATCGATATCATGCACACACTTGATCTGACCACAGCCACCCAGATCGCCAGCAGCGCGATCCGCATCGCCCGGGAAACCGGGCTCACCCCCCTGGCCGCCGCCGTGCTGGATGCAGCGGGTCATCCGCTGGCGGTCCTGCGCGATGAACAGGCCAGTTTCCTGCGCCCGCAGATCGCCACCGGCAAAGCGCGGGGCTGCCTGGGAATGGGCTTCGGCGGACGGGAACTGGCACGGCGTGCGCAAGCCATGCCGGCGTTTTTCGATGCGATCAACAGCTTGACCGGCGGCGAGGTGATTCCGGTGGCTGGGGGTGTGCTGATTCGTAATGCTGAGGGGAAGATTCTCGGCGCCATCGGCATCAGTGGCGACACTTCGGACAATGATGAGCGCTGCGCCGTACAGGCCATCGACCAGGCCGGTTTGGTAGCAGATACCGGCGATCAGCCAGCGGGGTGATCAAGCGACGCGGCCTGCTCCAACAGCAGGCTGCGAAACCACATCAGCGCCGGGTCTCGTTCCTGATACGGGTGCCATTGCAGCACCTGTACGGCGTCCGGAAAAGCCAGCGGTGCAGGGTGAATGCGCAGTGGATAACGCTGGGCGAATCGCTCTGCCTGCCGGCGAAACACGGTGGCAATTCGCGCGGTACCGACAATGAACTCCGGCATCAGCGCGAAGCTTTCAACAGCCACCGCCACCCGCCGATGAACACCCAACTCATGCAGATGCACGGCATCCATGGCCAGGTTTCGCCCGTCGGCGAACTCACGCACCACATGTTCGGCGGCGCAGTAGCCCGTCAGGCTCAAACCCTCGGCGAACTGCGGCTGCTGCGCACAGACGATGCAACACAGCTGGTCACTCATCAAGGGTACGTGGGGGTAAGCAGGATTCAACCTGCGCTGCGGCACGATCACACAATCACTGCGCCGATAGTCGAGCGCTTCGCTGACCACGTCACCATCGCGCGGCACAGGCAAGTCGCGCAGGCTCAAACGCACACCCGGTGCGACGCGCGCCAATGCAAGACTGACCGCTGGCAACAGCACCCCGGCCACGTAGTCCGAAGCCACCAGGGTAAATTGCCGGGTACAGGTGGCCGGGTCGAAATTCATCGGTGCATCGATAATCTCCCGCGTCAGGGCGAGGGCTTCCTGCACTTTGGGCATCAGCTCCAGCCCCAAGGCGGTGGGTTCCAGCCGCCGCCCGACCTGCACCAGCAACGGGTCATTGAAATGCTCGCGCAAACGTCCAAGCGCCGAGCTGGTTGCCGACTGGCCCAGGCACAGTCGTTCAGCGGCCCTGCTGACGCTGCATTCGCTCAACAGGGCATCAAGCGCTACCAGCAGGTTCAAGTCAAGACGTCGATACCGCATGCTGTTTCCGCTGCAAATGGATGGCAGTGGCAACTCTAATGACCCGGGTATAACTCCCACCAATCGCGTGCCGCGTTAGCTGGTATCGCGACGCAAGATACCTGCCTACACCGCCTATGTTCGCTACCGAACAGACTTCGCCCCCCTGAACACTTCACACTCGTCGGTGGAATGCTGCGCCCGGCGGCGCAATGCCCCGCACACCTAGCCTGGCGTAGAACCGCCTTCATTCCACATGCGCCCTGCCCTGCGCAGGTCGTACGAAGGATTTCATGGAAAATATCCTGACTCGCACACTGTCCAGCCTTTGGCGCTCACCGGCCATCTGGCTCAGGTGGAGTGCCGCGCGGCACAAGTTCGAGTACGAGCCCATCCTGCGTTCCGACCTGTTCAATGCGCAGCAGATGGCCGACCACGGCATCGTCCTGGCCCGCCAACATGTGCTTGGGCGTCTTTCCAGAAAGGACGCCTTGCTCGGCCGCCTGACCGACAACCAACTGCTGCTGGAACGTAGCTGCGCAGCGCTCAAGACCGTGCAACAGTCCAGTCGACGCGCCACCCCGGCGGCGGAATGGCTGCTGGACAACTTCTACCTGATCGAAGAAAACATCCGCACCGCCAGGACCCACCTGCCCGACGGCTACAGCCGCGAGCTGCCACGCCTGGCCGAAGGGCCCTCGGCAGGCCTGCCGCGGGTCTACGACATCGCCCTGGAAACCATCGCCCACGGCGATGGCCGGGTCGATGCGCCGAGCCTGGATTGTTTCATCGCCTCGTACCAGACCATCACGCCGCTGACCCTGGGCGAGCTGTGGGCCATCCCGATCATGCTGCGCCTGGCGCTGATCGAGAACCTGCGGCGCGTGGCGTCCCGGGTCATGGCCAACCGCGATGACCGCAACCTGGCCGATGACTGGGCCGATCGCCTGATCGAAATGGCCGAGCGCGACGCCAAGAGCGTGGTCTTGACCGTGGCCGACATGGCGCGCTCGGCGCCACCGATGACGCCAGCCTTCGTGGCCGAACTGGCGCGCCGCCTGCACGGGCAAAGCGCCGCGCTGATCTTGCCCATGGCGTGGATAGAACAAACCCTCGGTGAGGCCGGCCTGACCGTTGAACGCCTGGTGCAGATGGATGCCCAGCAGCAATCCGGTGACCAGGTGTCCATCAGCAACAGCATCGCCAGCCTGCGCTTGCTGGCAGCGACCGACTGGCGCGAGTTCGTCGAGCTGCTCAGCCATGTCGAACAGGTCTTGTGCACCGACCCGGCGGGCGTCTACGCGAACATGGACTTCGCCACCCGCGATCGCTACCGCCATGTGGTCGAACGTCTGGCCCGGCATTGCGTGCAGTCTGAGGCCCAGGTGGCAGAAGCCGCCATCGAACTGGCCAACACCCCACAACCCGCCGGAGTGACCGGACACGTGGGCTATTACCTGGTGGCTGACGGGTTGTTCAGCCTGGAGCAGGCGCTGCACGCCAGCGTGTCGCCGCTAGAACGCTGGAAGCGAATGCTGCAGAGCGCCCCGCTGAAGTTCTACCTGTGCCCTGCTCTGCTGCTGACATTTTTGTTGGCCTGGCCCTTTCTCAGCAGCGCTTATCACAGCGGCACACCCATCTGGGGCCTGGTCCTGCTCGCGATCCCCGCACTCTTGATGACCAGCCGCCTGGCTATCGGGCTTGTCAACTGGCTGGTGACCCTCACCGTCGCCCCGTCGCTACTGCCCCGCCTGGATTACAGCAAGGGCATACCGACCGAGGCACGAACGCTGGTGGCGGTGCCGACGATGTTTGCCAACGCCGGCGACATCGAAGCCCTGGCGGAAGGCCTGGAAGTGCGCTTCCTGGCCAATCGCGATGACAACCTGCATTTCGCCCTGCTCAGCGACTTCATGGACGCCCCCGCCGAGGTGATGCCCGAGGACGGCGAACTGCTCACCCTGGCGCGCCAACTGATCGAGGCGCTCAACCACAAGTATGCCGATGGCCAGGGCGACCGGTTCTTCCTGCTGCACAGGCCCAGGCACTGGAGTGCTACAGAGCGGGTATGGATGGGGCATGAGCGCAAGCGCGGCAAACTCGCCGAGCTCAACGCATTGCTGCGAGGCAAAGGCCGGGAGCGTTTTGCCTTGATTGTCGGTGATATCGCGCCCCTGGGTGCGGTGCGCTTCGTCATTACCCTGGACACCGATACCTTGTTGCCACGGGATGTCGCGCGCCAGTGTATCGGCACCATGATGCACCCGCTGAACCATCCGGTATTCGATGAAAAGAGCGGCAGGATCGTCAGCGGTTACGCCATCCTCCAGCCACGGGTGGGCATCAGCCTGCCCAGCACGGCACGCTCGACCTACGCCCGCCTGTTTGGCAGCGATGCCGGTATCGACCCCTATACCCGCGCCGTCTCCGATGTGTACCAAGACCTGTTCCACAACGGTTCCTTCATCGGCAAGGGCATCTATGCGGTCGACGCCTTCGAACAGGCGCTCGAGGGTTGCCTGCCCGACAACCGCATCCTCAGCCATGACCTGATCGAAGGCTGCTATGCCCGCTGCGGACTGCTCAGCGATGTGCAGCTGTATGAGGAATACCCGTCGCGCTACAGCGCCGATGCCAAGCGCCGCCACCGCTGGATTCGCGGCGACTGGCAAGTGCTGTACTGGGCCCTGCCGTGGGCCCCGAAACCCCAGGGAGGGTTCGCGGCCAATCGCCTGAGCAACCTGGCCCGCTGGAAAATCTTCGACAATCTGCGCCGCAGCCTGGAACCAGGCGCCTTCCTCGCGATGCTGGCATGGGGCTGGCTGGGTACGAACGAGGCCGCCTCCTGGACGTTGGCGGTGGTGATACTGGTCTGCCTGCAACCCGTGCTGCAGTCGGTGCTGGCACTGGTGCAGAAAGCGGCCGATATTCCATTGGGGCAACACCTGACGGCGGCCCTGCACACCTCGGGCCAGCATTTCATGCGGGCGCTGTTGTCGATTGTCTGGCTGCCCTCCGATGCGTTGCTGAGCTTCGACGCGATTGGCCGCTCGCTGTGGCGCATGCTGATCAGCAAGCGTCGCCTGCTGCAATGGCAGCCTTCCCGTGAGGTGGAGCGCTCCAGTGGCAACGATCTGGCCGGCATGTATAAAAGCCTGTGGATTGCTCCTGCTTTGGCGCTGCTGCTGTTCGCGGCCCTGCTCTCCTCTCCCCATGTACTCGCACTCGCGGCACCTTTGCTGCTGGTGTGGCTGGCGAGCCCGGCGATTGCCTGGTGGATCAGCCTGCCGACCACACCGACAGGGTTCAGTCCATCCGCGCAGGACCTGCGCTTCCTGCGCATGCTGTCACGCCAGACCTGGGCGTTCTTCGATCGTTATGTGGGCCCTGAGGACAACTGGTTGCCGCCGGACAACGTCCAGGAAATACCCAAGCCGACCATTGCCCATCGGACTTCACCGACCAACATGGGCATGGCCTTGCTCTCGCACCTGGCGGCCCACGATTTCGGCTATCTGAGCAGCGGGCGCCTGCTTGAACGCATCAACGCCACCCTTGAATCCATGGCCGGCCTTGAGCGGCATCAGGGGCACTTCTACAACTGGTACGACACCCAGACACTGCAACCGTTGGCACCTCGGTACGTATCCACCGTCGACAGCGGCAACCTGGCGGGCCTGTTGCTCACCGTGCGGCCGGGGCTGTTGGGATTGATTGACACGCCCCTGTTCGATCGACGCAGCCTTGGCGGCCTGGGCGACACTCTCGATGTGCTGCAACAGGCGTTGGAAGGTGCGGGCCTCAATGACCGTGCCGTGCTCGAACTGAGGGCGAAGGTGGAATCGGCCAGCGTTCAGGACAACCTCCTGCAACTGCTCGATCAGGCACAGGCCCTGGCGATCGACAGCCCGACCAGCGCCGCTGAAGAAGTCCACTACTGGCTGCAGGCATTGCAGATGCAGTGCGCGGATCTGCGCGCAGAGTGGCTGCGCTTCGAGCTACCGCGGGCCAAGGCCCCGGTACTCACCCTGCGGCACATGGCCGAGCTCGATTGCACCCTGTGGCTACCCGCCGATCAGGCGCAAGTGCAGGCGGTACAAGCCCTGGCTCGCGCCCGAATCAGCCAGCTCGAGCACCTGGCCGAATTGTCCGCGTCTCTGGCGAGCATGGACTTCACCTTCCTCTACGATGCCCAGCGCGACCTGTTCTCGATCGGCTACAACGCCGACGAACGCCGGCTGGACAACGGCTATTACGACCTGCTCGCTTCCGAAGTGCGCCTGACCAATTTCGTGGTCATCGCACAGGGCCAGCTGCCGCAACAGGCCTGGTTCACCCTCGGACGCTTGCTCAGCAACAATCGCGGGGTGCCGGTGCTGCTGTCCTGGTCCGGCTCGATGTTCGAGTACCTGATGCCCAACCTGATCATGCCCAGCTATGAAGGCACGCTGCTGGAGCAGACCTGCCGCGCGGCCGTGGCCTTGCAGATCGAGCATGGCAACCAGCTGGGCATCCCCTGGGGCGTGTCCGAGTCGGGTTACAACACCCTGGACGGCCACTTCAATTATCAGTATCGGGCCTTTGGTGTGCCTGGCCTTGGCCTCAAGCGCGGGCTGGCCGAGGACACCGTGATTGCGCCGTACGCCAGCGCCCTGGCGCTGATGGTCGAGCCGCAAGCGGCCTGCCGCAACCTGCAACGCCTGGCTGCCCAGGGCTCGGCGGGGCGTTATGGCCTGTACGAAGCGGTCGACTACACCGAGGCACGCCTGCCCCGGGGCCAGCGTTATGCGGTGGTGCGCTCGTTCATGGCGCACCACCAGGGCATGAGCCTGCTGGCCTTGACCAGCCTGCTGCTGGACCGGCCCATGCAGCGCCGATTCGAGTCGATTCCGGCGTTTCAGGCGACCCTCTTGCTGCTGCAGGAACGCGTGCCGAAAACCGCTGCGCCCTACCTGCATACGACCCACGACCCTGCCACGGGGGACAATGCCGGGACCCAGGAAACCAGGCTTCGCGTGTTCGCCGATCCCGGGCGCAAGCGCCCCGCCGTCCAGCTGCTGTCCAACGGCCGTTATCACGTGATGCTCAGCAGTGCCGGCGGCGGTTACAGCCGCTGCAACGACATCGCCGTGACCCGCTGGCGTGAAGATGCGACCCGCGACAACTGGGGCATGTTCTGCTACCTGCGCGATGTCAGCAGCGGCGTGTTCTGGTCCTCGGCGCACCAGCCGACCCTGCACCGGCCTGAAAGCCATGAGGCGATTTTCAGCGATGCCCGGGCCGAGTTTCGGGTTCGCGAGCTCGACTTCGATACGCACACCGAGATCGTCGTGTCGCCCGAAGACGACATCGAATTGCGCCGGCTGCACATCACCAACCGCGGCCGCGTACGGCGTAGCGTGGAGATCACCACCTACGCCGAGGTGGTCCTGGCGCCGGCCATCAGTGATGCCATGCACCCGGCCTTCAGCAACCTGTTCGTGCAGACCGAACTGCTGCCGGCGTTGCAGGCTATCGTCTGCACCCGCAGGCGCCGTTCCACTGAGGAAGCCGTGCCCTGGATGTGCCACCTGATGGCGGTCCATGGCGCGGACATCGACGCGATTTCCTACGAGACCGATCGCGCACGCTTCATCGGCCGAGGGCGCGACGTTGCCGCACCGGCGGCGCTCGATGGCCACGTCCAGCAGCTGTCCGGCACTGCCGGTTCGGTGCTGGACCCGATCGTCGCGATCCGCTGCCGCATTGCCCTGGAACCCGGGCAAACGGCGACCATCGACCTGGTGACCGGCGTGGCGGACAGCCGTGAGGGTTGCCTGTACCTGATCAACAAATTCCGCGACCGTCACCTCGCCGATCGCGTCTTCGACCTGGCCTGGACCCACAGCCAGGTGTTGCTGCGCCAACTCAATGTAACGCCGGAAGATGCCCGCCTGTTTGAACAGATGGCCGCGTCGATCCTCTACGCCAACGCCTCGTTGCGCGCGGAAAACAGCGTATTAATGGCCAACCGACGCAATCAATCGAGCCTCTGGGGCCAGGCGATCTCCGGCGACCTGCCCATCGTCCTGCTGCAGATCGCCACCGTCGAGAACATCGAGCTGGTGCAGCAGATGGTCAAGGCCCATGCCTACTGGCGACAAAAAGGCCTGATGGTCGACCTGGTCATCTGGAACGAGGACCAGGCCGGCTATCGCCAACAACTCCAGGACTTGATCATGGGGGTGGTTACCTCCGGTAGCGAAGCCTCGCTGATTGACCATCCCGGGGGCATCTTCGTGCGGCCGGCCCAGCAGTTGTCGAACGAGGACCGCACGTTGATCCTGTCGGTGGCGCGCCTGGTGCTGAGCGAAAGCAAAGGCAGCATTGCCGAACAGTTGCAGCGGCGTCACGCCAGCCCGGTGTCCCCGGCGCTGGTCCCCACCCTCAAGCGCCAGGCCAAGACTACGGCGACCACTGCCCTGCCCGCCCTCGACGGTTTGCTGCTGGGCAACGCCTATGGCGGCTTCAGTGCCGATGGCAGCGAGTACGTCATGACTCTGCAGCCTGGCAAGCCGACGCCGGCGCCATGGGCCAACGTGTTGGCCAACCCGCACTTCGGCTCGGTGATTTCCGAAAGCGGTGGCGCCTACACCTGGATGGAAAACGCCCACGAATTTCGCCTGAGCCCTTGGCAGAACGACCCAATCACCGACGCCAGCGGCGAGGCGATCTATGTGCGCGATGAAGAAACCGGGCATTTCTGGTCGGTGACGCCACAGCCTTGTCCCGGTACTGGCGAGTACCGCACCCGGCACGGCTTCGGCTACAGCGTGTTCGAGCACGATGAGGACGGCATCCACACCGAGCTGTGGGTGTATGTGGCGCTGGATGCTTCGATCAAGTTCTCGCATTTGCAGATTCGCAATCGCTCAGGTCGCCCGAGGCGCCTGTCGACCACCTGCTACGTCGAGTGGGTACTGGGCGACCTGCGCAGCAAATCGGCGATGCATGTGGTGACGGAAGCCGACCCTACCAGCGGCGCATTCTTCGCCAGGAACGCCTATTCGATCGAGTTTGGCGAACGGGTGGCGTTCCTCGATACCGACTCGACCGACACCAGCATCAGCGGCGATCGCACCGAGTTCGTCGGCCGCAACGGCAGCCTCAAGGCACCCGCCGGACTGCAGCAGGCACGCCTGTCGGGCCGCACCGGTGGCGGCTTCGATCCTTGCGCGGCGATCCAGGTGGCCCTGGATCTCGACAGCGGTGAAGAGCAGGACGTGGTCTTCCGCCTCGGTGCAGCCAGGGACACGGCGTCCGCCCTGCGCCTGGTTCATCAATACCGCGGCCTGGCCGCGGCCACCGCGCAACTGGAGGTGGTACGCGAGCATTGGCGTTCGCAGCTGGACGTGATCCAGGTCCAGACCCCCGACCCGAGCATCGATGTGATGGTCAATGGCTGGCTGATGTACCAGGTGATCGCCTGTCGCTTCCAGGCCCGCAGTGGCTACTACCAGTCCGGCGGCGCCATCGGCTTTCGCGATCAACTGCAGGACAGCATGGCGATGCTCCATGCCGATCCCGTCAGCGTGCGTGCTCATTTGTTGCTGTGTGCGGCCCATCAATATGCCGAAGGCGACGTGCAACATTGGTGGCACCCCCCGCTGGATCGCGGTGTGCGCAGCGGCTGTTCCGACGATTATCTGTGGCTGGCGCTGGCGACCAGTCACTATGTCAGCGTCACTGGCGACCTCAGCGTGCTGGCCGAGCCCGTGGGCTACCTTGAAGGCCGCCCGCTCAATGTCGGGGAGGAGTCTTACTACGACCTGCCGGGCAAATCGCACCTCGAAGAAAGCCTCTATCAGCATTGCGTGCGCGCCATCGAACACAGCCTGCCGCGCGGCAGCCACGGCCTGCCCTTGATCGGCACGGGCGACTGGAACGACGGGATGAACCGGGTCGGCCATCTGGGCCAAGGGGAAAGCGTGTGGCTGGGCTTCTTCGGCTTTGATGTCCTGCAGCGCTTCGCCCTCACTGCCCAATTGCACGGCGACCCTGTTTTCGCACAGCGTTGTACCCAGCAGGCCGCCCTGCTGCAGTCCAGTCTGGAAGCGCATGCCTGGGACGGTGCCTGGTACCGGCGCGCCTGGTTTGATGACGGCCAGCTCCTGGGCTCGGCCAACAATGACGAATGCCGTATCGACTCGATCGCGCAAAGCTGGTCGGTACTCTCGGGAGCCGCCCCGCAAGCGCGGCGGCGCACGGCCATGGTCTCGTTGGAGCAGCACCTGGTACGCCCCGACACAGGCGCGGTGCTGCTGCTCGATCCGCCTTTCGACACAGGCACCCTGGAGCCCGGTTACATCAAGGGCTACGTGCCGGGCGTGCGGGAGAATGGCGGCCAGTACACCCACGCAGCGGTCTGGGCCGGCATGGCGTTCGCCGAGCTAGGCGACAACGCCAGGGCCTGGCGGTTGCTCGACATGATCAACCCTGCAGGGGGTGAAGTCGCCAGCCGGCTGGAGACCTACAAGGTCGAGCCCTATGTCATGGCGGCCGACGTCTATGGCACGCCGCCCCATGCGGGCCGCGGGGGTTGGACCTGGTACACCGGGTCGGCCGGCTGGATGTACCGCTTCATCGTCGAGTCATTGCTCGGCTTGCAGCGTGTCGGCACTGCATTGCATATCGAACCGCTGCTGGCGCAGGGCTGGCCTGGCTACACGCTGCGCTACCGCTATGGGGCGACGACCTACCATATCGATGTGCGCCCTGGCACGACCAGCACGCTGGTGATCATGCTGGACGGCGAGCTGCTGGGCCGGGAAGCGCTGCAATTATCAGATGACGGCAGGGACCATCAGGTACTGGTGACCTGCCCGGTAAAAGCGCAGCAGGCGCAAATGCCTGGCTGCGACAGAACCGTCGAGGCCGATCTTGAGCGCTGAGATCCAGCGCGCTGGGTGGAACAGGGTTCAGGCGTTACTGCCCGGGCCCTGGTGGTGCGGCTGCACCGCGTCGCTCAGTTTGCTGTGAACCGGTTGGTCGGCCGCCTGCCCGTGCTTGGGATGCAGGGGTGGCGGCGTGCTTTGTGGCTGCTTCGCAGTGGGCTTGCCAGGGCCCTGGCGAAGATTCGGGTCAATGTGTTTGCTCATGGCCATCTCCAACGTCCGGCGCTGCAGAGGCAGCGTCGCTCCCTTGAGCATTGCAGATGGCAGCGGCGACGTCGGTGCGTTGCCCCGCTTAGTGCGCTTTGGGGTAACCTGTCCCCCTCAGGGAATTTTCCCTCGAAGGGTGGCTGATATGTTCGCTGTACCCAAGCCACAACAGAACTACCTGCTGGCAGCGCTTCCGGCGTCATCGCTGGACCGCCTGCTGCCCCACCTCGAGCTGGTCGAGTTGCCCCTTGGCCAAGTGCTCTACGAGTCCGGCGGCGCCCTGCGCCATGTCTACTTCCCCACCGACTCCATCGTGTCGCTGTTGTACGTAATGGAGAACGGCGCCTCGGCCGAGATCTCGGTGGTCGGCAACGAAGGCCTGATCGGCGTTGCGGTCTTCATGGGCGGCGAAAGCACGCCGAGCCGCGCCGTTGTGCAAAGCGCCGGGCATGCCTACCGCCTGCCCGGCCAGCAACTCAAGGACGAGTTCAACCGCCACGAAGAAATGCTCCTGCTGATGCTGCGCTACACCCAGGCGCTGATCACGCAAATGGCCCAGACGGCGGTGTGCAACCGCCACCACTCCATCGACCAGCAGCTGTGTCGCTGGTTGCTGTTGTCCCTCGATCGCCTGCCCGGCAATGAACTGACCATGACCCAGGAACTGATCGCCAACATGCTCGGCGTACGCCGCGAAGGCGTGACCGACGCCGCCGGCAAGCTGCAGCGCCTGGGAGTCATCGAATATACTCGGGGCCACATCAAGGTCCTGGACAGGACTCGTCTCGAGGAGCTGAGTTGCGAATGCTACGCCGTGGTCAAAAAAGAAACCGAACGCCTGCTGCCCTACTTTCCAATGCGGCGCGACAAGTGAATGGAGCGATACCCATGACGGACACGGTCAATCTCGGAAGATTGAAGATTCTGGCCGCCTGCGTTGCGATGCTCGCGGCAGGCCAGGCCCTCGCCCAGGACCCGCTCGAATCGATCGTCAGCAACGCCGTGCGCCCGGTCATGCAAGCGCAAGGCATCGCCGGCATGGCCGTGGCCGTCACCCTCAACGGCAAACCGCACTACTTCAACTATGGCCTGGCCTCAAAAGAGACCGGCAGCCCGGTGACCCAGGACACTCTGTTCGAGATCGGCTCGGTCAGCAAAACCTACACCGCCACCCTCGCCGCCTACGCCCAGGCCACCGGCAAACTGGCATTGACCGACAAGGCCAGCAAGGTACTGCCGGCCCTGCACGGCAGCGCGTTCGACCACATCAGTGTGCTGCAGCTGGCCACCTACACCGCCGGCGGCCTGCCGCTACAATTCCCGGCCGAGGCGGATTCGGCGGACAAGATGCTCGGCTACTACCAGCAGTGGAAGCCGGCATACGCCGTCGGCAGCCACCGCCTGTATTCGAACCCCAGCATCGGTTTGTCTGGCTACCTCGCCGCCCAGGCACTGGGCCAGCCCTTCAATGTCTTAATGGAAAACACCTTCCTGCCCAAGCTCGGTCTGAAACACACCTGGCTCAACGTGCCGCAGGATCAAATGGCGCTGTATGCCCAAGGCTACAACAAGGCCGACAAACCCGTACGGGTCGGGCCAGGGGCGCTGGATGCCGAAGCCTACGGCGTGAAAACCAGTGCGGCGGACCTGATCGCTTTTGTCCAGGCCAACCTGCAACCGGCCAGCCTGGAAAAACCCCTCCAACAGGCGATCGCCTTGACCCATACCGGTTACTACAGCGTCGGCGACATGACCCAGGGGCTTGGGTGGGAGATGTATCGCTATCCGGTCACTCTCGATCGCCTGCTGGCGGGGAATTCGACGGCGATGGCCATGCAGGCGCATCAGGTTCAGTGGCTGAATCCGCCGCAACCGCAGGCTGAAGATGTGCTGCTCAACAAGACGGGTTCAACCGGTGGGTTTGGGGCTTACGTTGCGTATGTGCCAGCGAAGGATATGGGGGTTGTGATCCTGGCCAATAAAAACTATCCGAATGAAGAGCGGGTGAAGATTGCTCATCAGATATTGGAGTCTTTAGCCCTGTAGGAGCCGGCTTGCTGGCGATGGCGGACGAACAGCCGACACCGTTGTCGCCTGACGAACCGCTATCACCAGCAAGCCCTGCCCTCCATAATCAGAGCGGCACTTTTTCACCCTTGCCCAAAAAGATCTGCGTCGGCAACTTGAAGCCACGCAACTTGAGCAAGGCCATCGGCCCGGCCCCCAGTTCGGTGCGCAAGTACCAGGTCAGGCCAATGCCATCGGGCGCCTTGAGCACCATCCGAAAACGACTGTCGCCGTCGTCCAGTGGCGTGACCTGGGCTTGCTCCAGCAGGCGGATCAGGCCCCAGGTACCCGGGTAGTCGCCGAACAGGCGTTCGTTGGCCCGCACGCTGGTCCAGGTCAGGCTCGCGCCGGGGTATTGGCTGCGACCCGGCCAGTTGAAGCGCTGCCAGCTTTCCTTCTGGTTGAAATACTCGTGCTGTTCGCCGTTGAGGGTGAAAGTGGTCTGCACCACGTCGCGCACCGGTTTGCCTTGCAGTTCAAAACTCAGGCCCATGCCGC
>NZ_JAXDEO010000095.1:0-16310 GCF_035064975.1 Pseudomonas sp. YuFO20 | reverse complement strand
TATCCATTTGATATTTTCCTCTTCGACGATCACTCGGTCGGCGAGCAAGAAGCGGCTGTGGTGCCTTTGGATTTTTACTGTTGGCAGGATTTCGCCCTTCTCGAAACGGCGAATTTGTGCACCTTCGAGGCGCGAGAAAAACTGGCCACCTATATCGGCCTTCCAGTAGCCAGGTTGCGGGCAGGCTTGGCCGCTGTTGCAGGTCGGCCTGGGGGAAGTAGCCTGGATGAAGCCGGGAGAATCCGGCAGCGGTCGGCCGGTGGCGGGATCGAGGGCTTTGGCCTTGGCCAATTTAAGAATCAGCGCTTCACTGGGTTTTTCTGGTGGGATGTTTGCCAGGCGTTCTTCCAGCCATTGCAGCTTGCCGTCCCAAGCGGGCAGCTCGGCGGGTGGTAGCGGGACGATCTCGTTGATCTCGGGGACTTTGGGGTTCGCGTAGGAGTAGCCAGAGAGCACTTTCCAGATTTTCTCGTAGCGCTCGGCGCGCTCGATGTCCTCCGGTTGGCCAAGGTAGTACAGCGTGTTAGTGGGATGTGGGGCACGGAACGCCTCCTCCAAGCGTCCCGCAGCGCTCTCATCACCACCGGCAATGCCCATCTGTAAGACTTCAATTGCTTCTTTATACTTTTTTTCATCTTTCAGATAGATCGACAACATGACAGCAGCACCACCATGCTCCTGCTCGGCAGCGCAACGCCGCATTTGCCGGGCAACGTCGGGAGCAATGTCGATGGGAGCCAGCTTGTCTCCCACATCGTATTGCGCCTGGGCATGACCCTGATCGGCGGCCTTGCGGTAGTACCGCAAGGCCATTTGCGGATCCTGCTTCAACCCGGCTGAGCCTTGTTGCAGGAAGATGCCGACAAAGTAATATCCCGTGGCCACCCCGGCATTTATCAATTGCTGACTCAGGCGTAAATGCTCATCGCCACGAAGATTGAAGTGGCCACGCATGGCGCCGTTTTGCAGGTTGATATTGGCCTTGTAGTGGTCGTTCTCGGCGGCGATGCGGTACAGCCGTTCGATTTCGACATCAACGCTTTTGTCCTGCTTGAGCTGGTTGTTTTTTTGTAACCAGCGCGCGTATTGGAACAAGACATCGGTCTTGGCACTAGGGGCGGGAATTTTCTCGTGGGCGCAGGTGAAAGCCAGTTTGGCTTTGATCTCAGTCAGTGGATTCACATGAGGGTCCTTCTTCGTATAGGTAAAGACACTGCGGCTATCGCAAGCCGCCAGTAATAGACAAGACAGCAAGAGGAGCCGACGCATCAGTCGAAGTCCCTCAGCTTGGCTTTGCCGTAATAAAATTCGACGAGGGAGGCATAGGGCATATCCTTTTTTTCCTGGAGCTTTTTGTTGTTATTGATAATGTCCCGCCAAGCCTTGAATGCCTTGTCCGCATCGTCCTGCACACCTCTCCCATCCGTATGCAGATCCCACAACCGCCGCCGTAGTGCCTGGGTCACACTCGCCCATTCATGGGCAATGTTCAGCTCACTGTCCACCTGCATGCTGCGGGTATTGATGTTGGCCGAGCCGTGGGTGGTGAATACGTCGTTGACGATCATCAGCTTGGAATGGATGTACACCGGCATCCAGTCCTTGCCGGCTGGGGAGTCAGGGGCGACCAGCGAGCACACGTGAACCTTCAGGTTGGGGATGTCCTCCGGGACAATGGTGCTGTCCTTGACCCGCTGGATGTGATGATCGAGGCTGGCCTGCCACTCGGCCAGTTCTCGATGCCCGACGCGGTCGCGGGGTTCGGGGCGTGGCTGGGGTGGGGCATTTTTTTTCACCTCCTCGATGCGCTGTAACTTCGTGACTTCGGGAATGGTCTCGGCCCGTCCGAGGCTGGCGAGCATGCGCTGGGTGTTCAGGCTGCCGATGCCAACGCTGTCGTGGCTGGCATTGGTGATCACGAACAGGTGCAGTGCGCCATGCACGCCGGGGTCGCGCCCGGCTTGGGTCTGGCCGGCGGCGACCGCCTTGATGAACTTGGCCAGAGGTGGCCAGCGAAAGTACTGGTTTTCGATGTAGATGAACTGAGTCGCGTTGTTGACGGCTTTCAGGTAGAGCTGTTCGATATCGCGTTTGCCTTCCTGGGCCTGGGTACGCAAGATCTGGGCTATCTGGCGGGTCGTGCCTGGGGTGCATTGCAGCTGCGGCCCGATCTGCATGGCCTGGCGCGAGTCGAGCAGGTCCTCACCGGTTTCCTTGCGCCAGGCCGTAGCAAAGTTGTGGTGCAGGTGTTCCAGGATCGGTCCGCTGACCTGGCTGGAGATGTCCTGGCGTGGGGTATCGCCACGCGGGCCGGCGTTGGGTGCTGGCTTGCTATCCTCAGAACGGTTCAGCGCCGAATGTCGATCGGTGTCCCAATACTCGTCGAGCATGTTGTGGCCCATGACGAAACCGACGGCGCTGTCGGGCAGTTCGTAATCGATCAGGACAGTTTTTTGGTGGTGTGAGGGCGTGAGCTTCAAAGCCTGCCGCATCTGCGCACTGATGTTCGGGTCGAGGCTTTCATATTTCACCCAATGGGAAATTTCCGCCCGTTCTTCCCAGCTGAATCCGCGGCTGACGAACCGCGGCAAGCCATTTCCGGCCTGCTGCGCCGCCTTGTCGTCCGCGACCGCACATCGGGCGAACCAGTCGCGGTCTTCAGCGTATTGCGCCTCGGTTGAGCGCTGTAACGCTCGATCTCTGATGCTAATCGAGCCTTTGCCGGGCAAGTTGGCTTCACCCCCAACACCTGCCGAATTGAATGGCATCTCCCAGCCCAGCATTCGAACGCGCACGCCTTCGCGAGCCTTGGCCAGGAGCAGGTCACCGATGCTTGGTGCCTTGCCATCGCGAATGAAGAACATCGACGGTTGGAATCCCCAGCAAACGATGTCCACGGTCCGGGTGGCCTGGGCGATGGCCAAGTGCACGGCGCAAAATGTTTCCTCGCCGTTGACCAAGGGTCGATAGGTGGCCATGGCGGGAGGGTATTCAGTGTTGCGCACGTACCAGGGCGTAGTGCACGTGACCTGGCTGGTGTGTTGGAGTGCGGCGGGGGTCACGATGTCGTACGGGTTCATTGGCTGTCTTCTTCCTTGGGGCTGAGGTCATCCATTACGGTGGAGTACAAGGTGCGGTACTCCGTGTGCGAGGTAGGCTGACTCACCTCGGAATGGTTTTTCGATGGGTGGTTGTGAAAGCCCGCATTGGCCAGGTGCGCCTGTTCGGGATTGCGGTAATCGGTGGGCGTCGGGATCTGGTAAACCACACTGTTGGCCATCACCAGCCGATAACCCCGGGTGACGACCTGATGATCGATCGACAGTTGTCCGGTCTTGTCCAGCACGCCTCGCTGGAGCACGGCGCCGTCGGCGTACAGCGTATAGGGCATGCCCGCCCAGCCGAGGCCGGAGGCGTTAGGGGCTTGCGGTATCTCAAAGCGCAAGGTTTGTCTGGATTGAAGTGGCGGGTAATCCGGATGCGTAGCGGTCATGCTGGCTGGGCCGCTGAACTCGAAGTGCGCTGCCTTGACGTTGTGATCCCCCAACGTTCCCGATTCGATGCCGCCCGCATCGAGGCTGAGATAGCTGCCCCCGCCGTTGAGAGAGATTTTCTTTTTCGCGGTCAGGTGGATTTCATCTTCGGTGCTGGTGATCGACAGCCCGTGACGAGCCAGCAGTTCCAGGGTGCCGTTCTGGGCCTGCATACTGACCGGGCCCTGGTTGGCAATCAGCTTGATCCCCAGCTTGCGCACAAACAGGCTAAATCCCTGGCCCACACCCATGAACAGGCGCTTGACCACGCTGAAGTCGGCTTGGCCACCGGCGTTGAGCATCAGGTTGTCCTGCGCCGCCAGTTGCAGGTGCTCGCCACTGCTCAAGGCGATGCCTTGGGGCGCGCTGAGCAGGATCACCTGAGCCTTGAGTGCATCGAGTTGCTCGCGCATCAGTGATATTTGGGCCTGCACATCGGCGGAATCGGCGTGGGCCGCCTGGGCATCGCTGGACAGGCCTTGCATCTGCTCCCCTGCCTGTTGCAAACGACCCAGCGCAGCGGCCATTTCCAGCACCTCGCCCTGGGCCTTGGCCTGCACATCCGCACTGATGAACAACCCCTTGCCGCCACGAATGGCGCCATGCCCATCCGTCCTCAGCTCAAACCCTTCCCCGCGTTTTTTCTTCTGCGCATCCACCAGATGCCCCAGGTTCAGCTGGCTCTTGCCACTGTGCTCAGTACTGAGCTTCACGTGCTCCTCGCCGCGGTTGTCCTCCATCCGCAGCTTGTTGTTCGCCGGGGTGCGCAGCACGTTGCGCTTGTAGTTGCGCAGGGTCACGTGGTCCGGGTGATCGCTGTCGTGCAGGGCGTGGGCGATGTAGGGGCGGTCGGGGTCGCCCTGTTCGAAGGCGATGGCCACTTCGGTGCCGCAGATCAGCGGCAGGTGCAGGCCATGGGTGTCGCCGGCGTAGGGGCGCGCCTGGCGTAGCCACATGCTTTCCTGGCCGAGCTTCCAGGGGTCGCGATCGAAGAGGAAGTTGACCTTGTAGCGGCCCTCGAGGTCGATTTCGGCGTAGGGATCGTTGGCTTTGCCGCTGGTGACGCGGGCCGGCAGGGTGCCGGCGATGATCGGTTTGGGCGGGACCGGCGGGCGGAAGCAGACCATTTCCGCGTAGGGGATGGCCTCGAAATTTACTTCGATGCTGCGGTCGCGGGCGGCGCGGGTGTGCAGGCCGGTGATCACCGCGCCGGGGGTAAAGGCCTGGGGCGCGTCGGCGATTTTCAGCACCTGGCCCGGCGCCAGGGTGGCGCTGCTGCTGGCGCCGCTGAGGTGGGTCTGGTCGTTGAGGTAGCGTTCGTGGCGCAGGCGCGCGTAGAAAAAACCGCTTTCGCTTTGCAGGTCTTCGTCCTGGTCCAGGCGATCGCCGAGCACGCGGTAGGGTTCAGCGTAGTGGTAGGCCTCGCCGTAGGTGGTGGTCGTGGTGGCGCGGGTCTGGTCGACTTCGCCATCGAGCCGGGCCCGGGCATCGCGGTGATAATAGGCGCGGAAGTTGATGGATTTCTCCACCACCTGGTGACGGGTTTGCAGGCCCCACACGCCGTCCTCGCCGCTGGCGAAACCGGCCGGCGCACGCAACGGCAGCTTTACGCCGAACTGGTAGTGACGCTGGTCGTCGTGGAATTCGACGACGTCGATCTGCAGGCGGTCGTCGTGGCTGAAGTGGTACCAGATGCCGACCTCGGCCAGCAGGCGCTCGATGAACGCCAGGTCGCTTTCGCCGTACTGCATGACCTGCTCGCGGCGGGGGTATTCACGCACCAGCTGGAACAGGAAGTGCTGGCCAAGAAAGTCGTGGCGACTGCGCAGGATGTGCTCGACGATCTCCGGGACCGACTGCTGCTGGTACAGGCGGTACTGGCGGCCGTGTGCGAGCAGCGCCAGACGCGGTTGCAGGGTGATTTCATAGCGGGCTTCGTCGCGGGAGCTGGACAGGCGCTGGAAGTTGTTGACCATGCCGTACAGGCTGCGCAACGGCTTGTACTCGGGCGCTGGAAAGCCTGGGTAAGGTGGCTTTGGCGGCGAGGGGTACAGGCTGAAACGAGCGTCCTTGTTGAGCATCTGCTCGGCGCTGAGGTCCTGATTGGTGCAGGTGAATTCGATGCGATAGGTGAAGGGCTGGCTGAGGTGCTCCTGGCCTTCGAAGGCCAGGACGTCGAAGACAGCGTCGAATCGGTAGATGGTGAACTTGTGGCGAGTGTGGTCAAAGAAAATGCGCGGTGTGTTGGACAAAATCAGTCCTCCCTGGGCTGGATCGGCATACGGGGAGGCTTGGTTTTCCACCCTCGTTCAAGCACACGAGAGCTTTCAGGAATCTGATAAAGGATGGGATCGGACGCTTCCGATGAGCGCGTAGGATGCGTCCGAGATGGCTGCGTGCCGGATCTGTAGGATTTTTTGCGGGGTTGACGAAGGGAGGGACGCGGCGGTAATCCCACGGCATTCAAGATGCGTTCACTTGGGAACAGGTCGGCTGTCAGGCCGCCATCGTCGGCAGGCCCCACAATAGGTCGGGTACAGCCGCGAGAGAGTGGTTGACTGTGAGGGCGCCTTCGCCGGCAAGCCGGCTCCTACAGTAGGTCGGGTACAGTCGCGAGAGAGTGGTTGACTGGGAGGGCGCCTTCGCCGGCAAGCCGGCTCCTACAGTAGGTCGGGTACAGTCGCGAGAGACTGGTTGACTGGGAGGGCGCCTTCGCCGGCAAGCCGGCTCCTACAGTAGATCGGGTGTAGCTGCGAGAGACTGGTCGGCCAGGGGGCGCCTTCGCTGGCATGTCGATCTCCTGCAAGCGTGTATGCCGCTCGTCTACTCGAACGCACGCAATCCCCTGGACGCCTTCAAAGCTGTACGACCCGGAAAACCCGGGCACAGTTTGTGAGGTGAGACATGTCCAGCGAGTCGACTTTCCAGGACAACAAACAAGACCCGGACAAGACGCTACCCACGTCGGACGATCCGGGCAAATACGATCCCCTGAAACAGGCCGACCTCGACGATGAAGAGGGCGAGCAGGAATGGAACGAGCGCGACAGGAAGCTGCCTGAGGCAGATGAGCAAACACCTTTGTCCGACGACAGGCGCTAGGAAAAGCGCCCGGTGATAGATCGAAGTACTGCCCAGGAGAACAGCCAATGACCCTATTCACGCCCTTGACAGGTTCGCCTTCGACGCTTGCGGATGCCGGCGCCGGCGGCCAGTACCGCGAACTCTACGATCTGCTGTACAGCAACGACCCACAAGCAGCAGCGCTGGGCGAGCAGTTCCTGCGCGAGCAACTGGCCGAGGTCGCTGAACTGCCCTGTGATCTGCCCGAAGCGCCAGGACAGCTGGCGGCATGGTCAGAACAACATTGCGCCGACGTCGCGCGCGACTATGCCCTCTACCTCGAGGAACGCAAGCAGGGCGGGCCACGTCGGTATTTCTCGAACAAGGCCCATGCCCTGTTTTTCCTGCAACGGGTAGCGCCGACCAAGGAGGTCGACGGCGCCTGGCTGGCCGGTGTGCTCGAGCACTGGCAGGACCTGCGTTATGACGGGCTTCTGAGCACTTATCTGGAAGAGCTGGGCAACGGCGATCCACGGCAGAATCACGTGGTGATCTACCGCAAGCTGCTGGCTGCGCACGACTGTGGCGACCGACAGGGACTGCTCGACGAACACTTTCGCCAAGGTGCGATTCAACTCGCATTGGGGCAGTGCAGCGAGAGGTTCATGCCCGAGGTGATCGGCTACAACCTCGGCTACGAGCAATTGCCGCTGCACCTGCTGATCAGCGCCTATGAACTGCGTGAGCTGGGGATCGACCCGTACTATTTCACCCTGCACGTGACCATCGACAACGTCAGCAGCGGGCACGGACGCAAGGCGATTGAAGCGCTGCTCGACCTGATGCCGATGGAGCAGGGACGGGAGGAGTTCTATCGGCGTGTCGCCATCGGCTATCGACTCAATGACCTGGGGCCGGGCTCGACGGCGGTGATTGCAGGCTTCGACCTGCAGCAGGAAGTGATCGCCATGCTCGAACGCAAACGCAGCTTCGGCCAGCACATGCATTCCGATTACTGCAAGGTCGAAGGCCAGACCGTCAATCAGTGGCTGGCGACTCCGGGCCAGATCGAAGAGTTTCTCGGCGCGCTGCAACGCAAGGGTTGGATCAAACGGCATGGCCCGCCCAAGGAGAGCCGATTCTGGCAATTGATCGAGGGCGATACGGCGGCCATGTTCGGCGTGTTCAGTGGCTATGAAAAACAACTGCTGCACGACTGGATCGCCGGTGACTGGCAAGACCCGCAACGCCAGCCTGTGCCACGCCGGGCGCCATCCGACGATGCCTTCGCCGATGAAGCCTTTGCGAACGACCCTGAGCTCAAGGCGTTGCAGGATTCCCTGCGCGACCAGTCACCGCGGCAACAACTGCAATTGCTGATCCCGTGGCTTTCGGCCCAGCGCCATTGTCGACCCGCCGGACTTTACGCCACGCGACTTTTCATTGAATGCGTGGCCCGTTTGCGCTGATTTCAGGAGAGTCATGCATGTCAGGACAACAGATAGCCGATCGCACATTGCTGGAGCTAGGCAGGCTTCTCGCTGCCGAGGACTACCGTTTCATCACCCCGACGCCCTTGACCCACGAACGGGTGTGCCAGCGCTTTGTGCCGCTCTTGGCCAAGGACCTGCGTGATGTGTTCGGCTGGTCGATGCCTTTCGAGCACGGGCTGTTTTCACCGCAGCAGCTGGCTGAATTGGAACAGGCGGGCATCGTCGAAAAGGAGGGATCGCTTTGGCGCGCTACGGTGCGCTGGTCAAGCCTCGGGCGCTTGCTGATTGCCCATTCGGCGTATCCGACCACGCAGAGCGACTCGGTGTTCTTCGGACCCGACAGCTATCGTTTTGCGCAATTGATCGAAGCCCATCTGCAGCAGCGCGCGGAACCCGTGCGGCGAGCGGTGGACATAGGCTGCGGGTCCGGCATTGGCGCGCTGGTTATCGCCCTTGCCCGGCCGGAGGCCGAAGTGCTGGCGGTGGATATCAATCCACGGGCGCTGCGCCTGTCGGCGGTGAATGCCGAGCTGGCCCAGGCCAGTAATGTCAGCGCCTACCACAGCGATGTGCTGGGCAGTGTCGAAGGGCAGTTCGACCTGATCATCGCCAACCCGCCCTACATGAACGACAGCCAGCAACGCGCCTATCGCCATGGCGGTGGCGCGCTGGGCGAAGCCTTGTCTGTGCGCATCGTCCGCGAATCGCTGCCGCGCCTGGAAAAGGCCGGCAGCCTGGTGTTGTACACCGGGGTGGCGATGGTCGCCGGGACGGACCCCTTCCTGGAGTCCGTACAGCCGCTGCTGAGTGACGACAGGTACGACTGGACCTATCGAGAGCTGGACCCCGACGTGTTCGGCGAGGAACTGCTCAAACCCGGTTATGAACGGGTGGAGCGCATCGCCGTGGTGGCGTTGACCGTGACCCGGCGGCATTGATGCAGCGCCGGATCAGTTGCCGTCCGCCACCTTGCGTTGTATCTCGTCAACTTTGCGCCGCAGGTCTTCGGCTTGCTCCTCGGTGGTTTCGGGGGGCGAAGGTTCGAGGCTTTCATCCTCCTCGGTCGGCGTGTCGGCAGGGGTGATGCGGTCATCGTTGTTCATGGCGCTGGCCTCCAGTGGGTATACATTGGATCGAAGCCCGGGCTACGAGTTCTAGATATTTCTCGGCTGACCTTTTGACCAATGTTCGCTCACCGCGCCATGGGAACCCTGCACCGGGTCCTGCTCGGGAAACGGCAGGGTGTCGATGCTTTGCTGTTGCGCAGCGCTCGGCGCTTCACGGCAAATGTCGGCGTGCTGGCCCGGCGGGTAGGCGCCGACCACCAGGAAGTCGTCGCTCGAATCCAGGTTGCAGTGACCGGTGCCGGCCGGCAACAGCAGCACATCCCCGGCACCGACTTCCAGCACCAGGCCATCGGGCCCGCCCAGCATCAGGCGTGCATGCCCGCTGGCCACCCCAAGCACTTCATGGCCTTCGGTGTGGTAGTGGTGATAGTCATACACTCCATAGCGCCATTGCGGCGGCCAGCCGTTGGCACTGAAGGTTTGCTCGAACAGGGCAGCTGGATCGTCGTCATGGACAGCGATGGCCTTGGGGTAGATCAGCACCGGCAGGCGCGGGTTGTTCGGCACCCAGCCATTGCGTTCAAACAGCAGTTTTTGTGCGGGAGCACCCGCTTGCGAGTTGCTCATTCGAGCTCTCCTCCATTGTGAAGGGTGTCTATAGAGCAGAGACATTGCCTTGGCCCGGGTGGTTCTAAAAAACGGGCTCAGCGATACACGTACAGATGCAATGAACTCCTGCAGGCTGCCTGCCTCTCAACTTCAAGTCATGAGTTTCAAGAGCACTCAGAAGGGAGAATGGGCCATGAGCAATGCGGCAACCCTCGAACGCCTGCTGCAGCCGTTTGCCTGTCGGCCAGCGATAAGCACCGCGGACGCTGCGCTGCAACCGATGTTGCAGCAACTGATCAGGGCTGGATTTGCTGACCTGCCAATGCCCGGGCAGGGCCGTACGCTGGAACGCTGGCGCACGCTGGCCGCCGTCTCCGCCAGCGACCTGCGGCTGGCCAAGCTGTTCGAAGGTCATACCGATGCGCTGGCAATCATGGCCGAGCTCGAGCCCGACTCGCCTGCGGCCGCGGGCAGTTGGGGAACCTGGGCGGCCGAGCCGCCCTTTGCCCGGCTCGAGATTGTCGATCGCCATGCAGGCAATGTTTACCTGCAGGGTCGCAAGGCCTGGTGTTCCGGCGCCGCCATGCTCGATCAGGCGCTCGTGACGGCGTGGGATGAACAGCAGCGGCCGCAGTTGGTGGCGCTCACGTTGCGCCAGCCCACGATCAGGCTACTCGAGGATGGCTGGCAGGCGGTCGGCATGGGCAGTACGGCCAGCATTGACCTGCTCTTCGAAGGTGCCCTTGGCCGTTGTGTCGGGTTGCCCGGACAGTATGTCGACCGACCCGGCTTCTGGCAGGGCGGGGGTGGAATAGCCGCGTGCTGGTACGGCGCCGCCTGTGCGCTCGCCGGTTACCTTCGCCAGCACTGCACGCAGCCGTATCACGACGCCCATGCCGAGGCGCATCTGGGGGCTGTCGATGCGGCGTTGTGCATGGCCAGGGCGGCGCTGCGGGAAACGGCTCGCTGGATCGATGACAACCCCCAAAGCTCACCGCAACTTCCGGTCCGGCGCCTGCGCGCCCAGGTCGAAGTCGCGGTCGACAGCGTGCTGGCCCATGTCGGGCGCGGGTTGGGGGCCACGCCGTTCTGTCGTGACAGTCACTTCGCCAGGCTCGCCGCCGACCTGCCGGTATTCGTGCGCCAGAGCCATGCCGAAAAGGACCTGGCGCAGCTTGGACAGCAGGTCGCCGCGCAACCGCTTGAGGGCTGGGAGCTGTGATCGCCGAGTCGGTATCTCAAGGGGAGAATCTCATCCAGGGTCCCGGCACATCGTTGGCCCAATGGCAGGCCAGTGACTGGCTGGCGCGGGTGCCCACCATCACCCACCACCAGCTGGTGCCTGCGGGGCAGCGCCTTGTGGTGGTCGCTCCGCACCCTGACGATGAAGTGCTCGGTTGCGCCGGCATCCTCGCCGGGATGCAGGGCAGGGAGGCCGACGTCCTGATGATCGCAGTCACCGATGGCGAAGCCAGTCATCCGCAGTCGCACCACTGGACCCCGACGCGTCTGCGCCGCGAGCGCCCACTGGAAAGTACACGCGCGCTCGCCCGCATGGGGCTCGATGTCACTGCCCTGGACTGGCAGCGCCTGGGTTTGCCCGACAGCGGCGTAGCGGGGCAGGAGGCGTTACTGATCGAACGCCTGGCGGCGTTGATTCGCCCGCAGGATCGGGTGATAACCACCTGGCGCTTCGACGGCCACTGCGATCACGAGGCGACAGGCCAGGCGACCGCCAACGCGGTAGCGCAGCAACGGGCCTGTCTGATCGAAGTGCCGGTCTGGGCGTGGCATTGGGCGCGACCGGACGATGCCCGTATCCCTTGGGCACGGGCGCACAGATACCTGCTGGATCCCCAGGTGTTGGCGCAAAAGCGCCAGGCCATTGCCGCCCATGTCTCGCAGGTCAGCCCACCGGCGGTGTTGAGTCGAGAAACCCTCGAACGCCTGATGCAACCTTTTGAACTGGTGTTTCTATGAGCCTGCCGCCCGACTACTTCGAGCAAATGTTCAGGGCCAGCGATGACCCCTGGTCCTTTCGTACCCGCTGGTACGAAAAGCGCAAGCGCGAACTGACGTTGGCCAGCCTGCCGCGCCAGCGTTATCAACGGGTCTTTGAGCCGGCCTGCGCCAACGGTGAACTCAGTGCGCAGTTGGCCGAGCGCAGCGACGCGTTGCTGTGCCAGGACATCAACGCGAAGGCGGTGGCACTGGCGCGCCAGCGCTTGAGTGGCCTGCAACATGTCCGCGTCGAGCAGGCCCGTATTCCCCGGGATTGGCCGGACGGCGAGTTTGACCTCATCGTGCTGAGCGAAGTGGGCTACTTCCTCGATGCAGGCGAATGGCATCAGGTCATCGAGCAGACCTTGCGCAGCCTGGGCCCGGCGGGCAGCGTGCTGGCCTGCCACTGGTTGCATCCGATCGAAGGCTGTTCCCAGGACGGCCGCGACGTTCACGCAGCGCTTGCCGAGCGTCTGAATCTGCATCGTCTGATGCGTCATGAAGAAGCGGATTTCCTCCTTGAATACTGGAGCCGTGACGCGACCTCGATCGACCTTGCCGAGACCTGCCAATAGTCAAAAGGCCAACGACTTCAGGTAGTCGCCAAAACCTTCCCGGCACCGGCAGTGCTGGCGGGCGCTGGTGGTGACCCGGTTCCTCGCCGTCCACATGATGCGCGCGCCGCTGCGCTCCAGATCGGCCACCAGCTGCACATCCTCATGAGCGGGCAAGGCCTGGAATCCACCCGCCTTGCGGTAAGCCGCCGAAGAGACGCCGAGGTTGGCGCCATGGATATGCCGGTGACCGTCAACGAGGTTGTAACTGGCGTGATAGCGCTCGCGCACCCGTTCCGGATGTTCGGACCAGTCGGCGACTTCCACCAGGCCGCAAACCGCATCCGCGTTGAAGCTGATCTGCTCTGCCAGCCAGGTATCGGGAACGACGCTGTCGGCGTCGGTGAAGGCCAGCCAGCGTGCATCCTTCGCCAGCAGGTGTTCGGCGCCTTGGGCCCGGGTCTTGCCAACGTTGCGGTGGTTGCAGCTCAGCGTCCACACGTCATAGGCCTGGGCGATGTCGAGGGAAGCGTCCGTGCAGTCGTCCAGGACGATCAGGATCCTGACTTCCTCATCGTCCAGATCTCGGTGGAAAGACGCCGCCAGCAGCGACTCGATGCATTCTTCAAGGCGCTGCTCCTCGTTATGCACCGGCACAATCACTCCTATCATCTGCAAATCCCCATGGCTGGCTTTTCGATGTCGACCGGGGTTGATGACCATTGGTTGCAACTGTTTTCACGCGAAGGCGATCACTTATGGCGCTCGACCATTGATCCACTGTCGTGAACGAAAAAAGGAACCGCCGCAGCCGCTTTGTGCCCTTAGACATAAGCAGGGGGAGGTAGATGGATGTGAATGTTCAGTCAATTTTCACAGGGTGCGCCGGATGGAGCCTGGGCCGGGAATATTCGGCCGCCTTCACGGCAGAGGGCACCCACTTGCAGCGTTATGCGGCGCGACTGAACTGCGTTGAGATCAACAGCTCGTTTTATCGCCCGCATCGCGTCCAAACCTACCAGCGCTGGGGCGCCTGCGTGCCGGCCGGCTTTCGCTTCAGCGTCAAGGTGCCCAAGCAGATCACACACATACAGCGACTGCAGGACTGTGACCAGGCGCTCGATGAGTTTGTGCAGCAATGTTCCGGCTTGGGCGATCGCTTGGGCTGCCTGCTGGTGCAATTGCCGCCGTCTCTGGAATTTGTCGAGCCGATTGCCGAGGCTTTTTTCGTCAGTCTCAGGCGGTGTTTTGCAGGGGATGTGGTGCTTGAACCCCGACACGAATCCTGGACGGAGGCCGAGGCCCTGTTGGTGAACTATCGCATTGCGCAGGCTGCGGTGGATCCTTCGCGCATCAGCACCGACTCGACTCCACGGGGATGGCCGGACCTCAAATACTGGCGGCTGCATGGCTCGCCACGCATCTATTACAGCCCCTATGACGAGCAGCGGCTGGAACGCCTGGCGGGCGAGATGCATGCAGCTACGGCCGACGGGTCGTCCACCTGGTGCATCTTCGACAACACCGCCAGCGGCGCGGCACTGGGCAATGCCTTGACGCTGGCGCAAAACCTGGCCGTTAAACGCCTTTGGTAGACGGCAACAGGATCGTCAGGATGCCCAGCAGCGGCAGGAACGAGCACAGCGTATACACGTACTCGATGCCGTGGATATCCGCCAGGTGCCCGAGCAGCGCGGCGCCGATGCCGCCAAAACCGAACATCAGGCCGAAGAACACCCCGGCGATCATGCCGACGTTGCCGGGCACCAATTCCTGGGCGAAGACCACGATGGCCGAGAAGGCCGAGGCGAGGATGAAGCCGATGATCATGCTCAGCACGCCGGTCCAGAACAGGTCGACGTAGGGCAGGGCGAGGGTGAAGGGTGCGGCGCCGAGGATCGAGAACCAGATCACCTGCTTGCGCCCGATCCGGTCACCGATCGGCCCGCCGAAGAAAGTGCCGGCTGCCACGGCGCCGAGGAACAGGAACAGGTACAGCTGCGAACTGGCCACCGACAGGTCGAACTTCTCGATCAGGTAGAAGGTGAAGTAACTGGTGAAGCTGGCCATGTAGAAATACTTGGAGAACACCAGCAAGGCCAGGACCACCAGGGCGAAAGTCACCCGTTGCCTGGACAGGCCATGGGTGGCCTTGGTGCCTTGCTTGAGCTTGAACAGGTTCAGGTGGTTGCGGTACCAGCGGCTCAGGCCGTATTGCACGAGGATGGCGAAGACCGCGAACAGGCCGAACCAGGCGACGTTACCCTGGCCGTATGGGATGACGATGGCCGCCGCCAGCAGCGGACCGAAGGCGCTGCCGGCGTTGCCGCCGACCTGGAAGGTCGACTGGGCCAGGCCGTAGCGTCCGCCCGAGGCCAGGCGCGCAACGCGGGAAGTTTCCGGGTGGAAGGTCGACGAGCCAATGCCCACCAGGGCCGAGGCCACCAGGATCGCCCCGAAGCTGCCGACCATCGACAGCATCAAAATGCCGATCAGGGTGCAGACCATGCCCGCCGGCAACAGCCACGGCTTGGGGTGGCGGTCGGTGTAGTAGCCGACCCAGGGTTGCAGCAGCGAAGCGGTCAGTTGAAAGGTCAGGGTGATCAGGCCGACCTGGGTGAAAGTCAGGCCATAGGTGGCCTTGAGCATCGGGTAGATCGACGGCAGCACGGCCTGGATCAGGTCGTTGATCAGGTGCGCCAGGGCACAGGCGCCGATGACGCGCATCACCAGCGGGCTGGCCTGGCTGGCCACCGAGGCGGTGGCCTTCTTGGAGGTAGTGGCGGAGGCGGTTGTACTGATGGACATGGGATCCTTCCAGAGAAAAAGCGCGGCCGGCGCGGGGTAAAAGCGCTGGCCATTTCAGGGTTCAGCGCTATCCTAGGGGGCGTCCGATTGCCTGTCTCGCGCAATTCGGGAATCGACTATCGCAAAAAGGGCATCATGATCAAGTCGCTGGATGAATTCCTCAGGGAGATCGACGGGCGCGCCTGCGCCGTGAGCAGCAGCGCCACCGACTACCCGGAAAACTGGGTGATCGAAGCGCACTCCCATCAGGCCCACCAACTGATCTACGCCATCGAAGGCGTGATGGTGGTGCACTCTGGATTGAGCCAGTGGACGGTGCCGCCCAGCCGCGGGATCTGGATGCCGAGCCGGCATATTCATTCGATTCGCTGTGTCGGCCCGTTGAAAATGCGCAGCCTGTTCGTGCGCCCCGAGGCGGCTGCGGATATGCCAGCGGAACCCCGAGCGGTGAGTATTTCGGCGTTGCTCAGTGAGTTGATCAAGGTCTCGGTGGAGATCAGCGGACCCTACGAGGCGGACTCGCGCGAGGGCCGGGTCATGCGCCTGATCCTCGATGAACTGCGGATCCTGCCGACCTTGCCTCTGCACCTGCCTCAGCCCACGGACCCACGGCTCAAGGTGGTGTGCTCGGCGTTGCAGCGCGATCCCGGCGATGGCTCGACCCTGGCGCACTGGAGCGCACGCCTGGACCTCGATGAGAAAACCATCCAGCGCCTGTTCCGCAAGGAAACCGGGATGACCTTCGGCCAATGGCGTCAGCAGGCGCGCCTGCTGCTGGCCCTGGAGCGCATCGCCGTCGGCGAGAAGATCATCGACATTGCCGGGGAGCTGGGCTACGACAGCCCCAGTGCGTTCACCAGCATGTTCAAGAAACAGTTCGGCAAGACCCCGAGTCATTTCTTCAGGTAGCCGCGCTCCCGCGGCAACACCCGATCCACTGTAGGAGCTGGCTTGTCGGATCGCCGCATCGCAGCGAAGGCGGTGTGTCAGTCACCAGAGCTGTTGGATGCGCCGGCCTCTTCGCTGGCAAGCCAGCTCCTACAGGTTCCGCATCGCACACGAAAGCTGCGTATGGCCACAAATCCCTTGTAGGAGCTGGCTTGCCAGCGAAGGCGGTGTGTCAGTCACCAGAGCTGTTGGATGCGCCGGCCTCTTCGCTGGCAAGCCAGCTCCTACAGGTTC
>NZ_JAXDEO010000094.1:0-16783 GCF_035064975.1 Pseudomonas sp. YuFO20 | reverse complement strand
CCGATCGCTGGCAAGCCAGCTCCTACAGGTTTGGCGGTGATCTCGATTATTTGTAGGAGCCGGCTTGCTGGCGATGGCGTCGGTGAGGTCGGCGCTTGGCTTGAGGGCCTATCGCTGGCAAGCCAGCTCCTACAGGGGCGATGGCGGCGCCTATTCCTGCGAGCCGCTACTCACTTTTCCTCCCACATCCTGGTCAAAGAACTGCGGGATCTCATGCTGGTAACTTTTCAGCCAGCGCTGCATCGCCAGTTCGCGCTCGGTGGCGCTGGCGGTTTGCGGTTTTGTGGAGGCGGCTGCGTTGCTGCTTTGCAGTTGCAGCCAGCCTTCGGTTTCCTGTTGTTGTGGCGAGGCGGGGCCGGCGTCGATGGCGTGGGCGGCAAGGGGCAGGGCCAGCACGCCGAGGCAGTAAAGGGTGGTCGGTTTCATCGGGGGGCTCCCTACTGAACGGCGGCGACTTGTGCGGCGACGGTCGGACCGGACCTGCCGGGGGACTTGAGTTTCTCCGCGCGGGCCTGGGCCTGGGTGACTTGTGCCGGTTTCAGGCCAAGGCGGCTGACCAGTTCGGCGGCGCGGTTCCAATCGTCCTGGTAGATCAACAGGGTCACCAGGTTCACCGCAGCCAATTGATCGCTCTGCTTGAGCTCGATGGCCGTGAGGAATTCGAATTTGGCGTCTTCGATGCGCAATTGATTGAGGTACACCACGCCCAGGTCGTTGCGGATTTTTTCGTCGGTGGGCGCCAGGCGTGCGGCCCGTTGCAGGTGCGCCTGGGCCAGGCCATGGTCGCCCCGGGCGGCGGCGAGTTGACCGAGGCCGTGTTCTGCTTCGGCGGCCATGCAGCCGCCGAGCAGGCTGCGGTACAGCGGCTCGGCTTCACTGCGATCCAGCAGTCGATACACCTTGGCCTTGCGCAGGCGCACATCGGCGAGATTGTCCGGCAGGCTCTGCAGGTTGGCGAGGCTGGCGTGCAGCTTGCCGTCATTGGCCATGTCATCGGCCAGGTTCAGTGACAGCTGTTGTTCGGCGTTTAATTTGGCGCAACTGGCGGTGCCGGTCATGGCACTCCAGGGTGCCGGTCCGTTGCTCGCGCAACCCCCCAGCATCAGCAGACTCAAACCGGCAATCAATGCTTTCATCACGATTCCCCTAGGAAGCAAAAGCCCGGGCGAGGGCGGTGAAGCCCGGGCCGGCCAGTACGATCAACAACGCCGGGAAGAGGAACAACATCATCACGACGGACATTTTCGCGGACATCTTGGAGATGTATTCCTGCAGGCGTGACAGACGCTTGTCATCGAGCAACAGTTTGAGCGCCAGCAGGGATTTCATCGCGCCACCGCCCTGATGGATCAGCTGTTGCAGGATCACGCAGGTGTCAGTGAATTCATCGACCGCCAGCAAGCGGGTGGCCTTGTTCAGTTCTTCGCCCAGCTCCAGGCCCGAGTCGACGCGTGCCAGCACCAGGCGCAGTTCGTGGGTCAGCGTGGGCATCAGCAGCTTGCCTTCATTGCTCAACACGCGCAGCGATTGCTCCACGGCCATGCCCGATTCGAACAGGATGCGCAGCAACGGAATGAAGGTGGAAATCTCGACCGCCAGTTTCTTTTGCCGATGGTGCGCGGCGGCGGCCAGCAGGCGCTTGGGCAGCAGGTAACCGATGCCCAGGGCGAACGCCGGGACCAGCCACGGGCGAGTGACCTCGGGGAAGAACAGGCCCTGCACCAGCGCACTCAACGCCAGCGCCAGTACCGGGACACCCACCTGGAAGGCGGCGAACAAAGCCCGTTGCCGCGCGGTACGCCAGCCCAGGCAATTGAGCAGCGTCTGGGTTTCGTTGTCGAGCTTGACTGACTGCTGGCCGACACGGCTGCTGCCCAGCGCGTGCAGCCATTGGTTGAAGCGGTTTTTGCTCGGCGCTTTGCCGTCCAGGCGCTGCACCACCTGGCGGGCACGCCGACGCATTTGCACAATGACGCCGACAAACAATCCCGATGCCAGCAGGAACAGCAGCGAGCTCAGCAGCATGGACAGGTTCATAGGCTGCGCAACATCCGCCACAGCGCCACGCAGCCGAACACCTGGAGGGCAAGCGCGCCCACCAGCATCGTTTGCCCCGAGCTGTCGTTCCACATGCCCATCAGGTACTTCGGATTGGACACCAGGATGTAGCCGGCGAGTGCTACCGGCATCAGCGCCAGGACCACCGCGGTGACCCGGGTTTCGCCGGTCATGGCGCTCAACTGGCGAGCCGCCTGTTCACGTTCGCGGATGATCTTGATCAGGTTCTCCAGCAGTTCACTGGCGTTGCCGCCGTAGCGGTGGTTGACCTTCAATCCCAGGGCAAACAGGCGCAGTTCGTCCTTGTCGTAGAGTTCGGCGAAGTCCGAGGCGGCGTCCGGCAGGCTGACCCCCATGTGCACCTGGCGCTGCACGCGGCCCAAGGCATTTTTCAGCGGGTCTTCGGCGGCATCGATGGCGCCCAGCACCGCGTCGGCCAGGGTGCGCCCGGATTTCAGGCTGCGCACGCTGTGATCGAGCAGCGCTGGCAATTGTTCGATCATGCGCTTGAGCCGGCGCTGGTAACGCCAGTCGACATACAGGCGCAGCAGCAGGGGCGGCACCAGTAACAGGGCGAACAAACCCAGCCAGCCGCCAGCGATGAAACCGAGCAGGACACTCAAGCCCCACAGCGTCAGCCACACACCCAGACGTTCAGTGGGTCGCCCGAGGCCGGCGCGCAAAAAGGCCCGATCCAGCCCCGTCCAGGATGTTTTCTGCACCACCCGCTCCGGTTGCCCCTGGCTCAGGCGCTCCAGCACGCGCCGGGTGCCGGGCTCACGCAAACCGCGGCTGAGCAAGCGCAACGACAGCCCCAGCAACGCCAGGCAAACGAGGATGAGCAGCAGCGGTTTGAGCATGCCGTGACCTTCAATATACCGAGGGAGAGAGCGCCGATTCGCGGCGCAGTTTGTCACCGGCGGGGTTGAGGGCTTCGCGCATGAAACCGAAGCCGCTGCGGCGATCGAGGCGAAACAGCGTATTGGTGACATACACGTCTTCGCGGATGCCGATCACCTCGACCACTTCGCTGACGCAGCGCCGGCCATCGGGCATGCGCGTCAACTGGATCACCACGTCCAGCGCCGCGCAGATCATCTGGCGCAAAGTCCTTTCGGCAATGCTGCGGCCGGTCAGGCCGACCAGGGTTTCCAGGCGCAACAAGGCATCCTGCGCGTTGTTGGCGTGCACGGTGCTCATGGACCCGTCGTGACCGGTGTTCATGGCGGTCAGTACGTCGACCACTTCGACGCCACGGATTTCGCCGAGGATGATCCGGTCCGGGCGCATCCGCAGGGCGTTGCGAATCAGGTCGCTGGCTTTTACCTCGCCATGGCCTTCGGCATTCGGCGGCCGGGTTTCCAGGCGCACCACGTGAGGGTGGCCCAGTTGCAGTTCGGCGACGTCTTCGATGGTCACCAGGCGTTGGTGGGGATCGATCAACTGGCTGAGGATGTTCAGCAGCGTGGTCTTGCCGGTGCCGGTGCCGCCGCTGATGAGGATGTTGCAGCGCTTGCCCACGGCGTCTTGAAGAAATTCGTAGATCGCCTGGTCGATGGTCTGCATGGCCATCAGGTCGGTGCTGTTGAGCATGTCCTGGCGGAATTTTCGAATCGACAGGCAGGGGCCGTCGAGCGCGATCGGGGGAATGATCGCGTTGACCCGGCTGCCGTCCGGCAGGCGCGCGTCGACCATCGGCGAAGACTCATCGAGCCGCCGGCCCAAGGGCGCGAGGATGCGCTGGATGACACGCTCGACATGGTGTGCATCGATGAATCGCAGGTCGCTCAGGTGCAGGACACCATCGCGCTCGATGAACACGCGGTGCGGGCCGTTGACCAGGATTTCGGTCACTGCCGAATCCCGCAGCAGCACTTCAAGAGGCCCGAAACCTGTGAGCTCGTCGACGATCTCCTCGGCCAGGCGCTCCATCTCGTAGCGCGAAATCGCCAAGTGCAGGCGCGCGATGTATTCGGCCACCTTGTCGATGACGAACTGCGCCAGCACCTGGCGCGAGCCTTCAAGCAGGTTTTTCCCGGACTCCTCGATGGCATCGATGATGTAGCGGTGCAGCACCAGTTTCAGGCCTTCGTGGTCGGTATTGCCGGCCACCCCGCGGTGTGTCGCGCCGAACAGTTTTTCGCCGCTCATGGCGTACCTCTCAAACGGCTGAACCAGGACTTGGGTTTGGCCAGGCTTTCGGAGCGCTTGGCCAGGCGTTCGCCGAGGTTGCGCAGGCTTTGGGTGAGCACTTCCCGCGGGGCCAGTTCGAACAGGGTCACGCCCTGGTTCTTGGCGTTCAAGCGCACTTCGGGGCTGTAGGCGAGCGTGGCGATGACCTCCATGCCGAAGCTTTTGCCCAAGGCCTCGGAGTCCGGCGCGACGCTGCGCAGGTAGCGATCCACCAGCAGTTTGGCGTGGTCGAGCTTCATGCCTTTTTCGCGCCAAAGGTTCAGTACCGCCAGGTTGCGGCGGCAGTCGAGCACGTTCTGGTCGGTGTACCACAGCAGCTTGTCGCAATGGCTGACAAAGGTGCGCAGGGCTTCGCTGTCGGGCTGGCCGGTGACGTTCACCACGATGTGCTGGAAGTGCTGGCGCAGGGCGCTGAGCAGCATGTACAACTCGGCGGCGCTGGTGTGTTCCAGCGGTTCATCGTGGGTCGCGTAGGCGAGTATCCGCACCCCGGCTTCGCAACGGGTGAAGGCGCTGTCGATCAGGGTTGCGTCGAGGCGGCGCAAGTTGCGCAGCGCATCACCGAAATGAAACGAACTCTCCAGGCCGAGCAGGGCCAGGCTGTCACCGCGCGGCAGACCGAGGTCGAGCAGCAGCGTTTGCTGACCGCTTTTTTGCACCACTTGCGCCATGTGGTTGGCCAGCAGCGCGCCGTCGGCGTTGCTCTGCACGCCGTACAGCACGGTCAGGCCGCCCAGGTGAGTGTTCGGCACTACAGGCGGCAGGCGTTTACTCTGGCGCCGCACCAGCCCGGCGACTTCACTGGAGCGCGAGCCATACGCCACGAAATCCCGGGCCCCGGCGCGCATGGCGTTGAGCACCAACTGGTTGTCCATGCCGTCGCCCAGCGCAACGATCGCCAACCGCGGCTTGGCTTCCAGGGCGCCTTCGATCAGGGCGCACTGGGCCACCACGTGTTCACGGTCCAGACCCACGAACACCAGGCTGGCCAGGGTCACGTCCACCAGCGCCAACAGTTCGTCGAGGCTGCCGCCACCGGCACTGACCACCTGGCCCAAGGGGGCGAGAGCGCCTTGCAGCCATTCCAGGTCCGTGCTGTTGCGCGTGATCGCCAGGAAGGTCTGACTCAGGTTCTGGCTCATTGCGATAGCCCGCTGCGTTTATCGAAGTCGCCGTTTTCGAGGAAGTACATGCGATACCAGTTGGGGTCGTAATTGCGCAGTTTTTCCCCGGGCAGCGACGGCAGTTGCGCATTGGCCGCCAGCGGCTGCACCAGGTGTGGCGTGACGATCATCAGCAACTCGCGTTCTTCGCGATTGATCGAGGAGCTGCGAAAGAATGCGCCGAGAATCGGGATATCGCCCAGCCCCGGAAACTTGTCCACCTGCGAGGTGTTTTGCGTGCTGATCAGGCCGCTGATGACGAAGCTTTCGCCATCGGCCAGGGAGATGCTGGTATCGGTGCGGCGAATGGTGAACGCCGGCACGGTGGTGCCGCCGATGGTCACGGCGTTGTTGTAATCCAGTTCGCTGACCTCGGGAGCAACCTTGAGGGCGATCTGGTCGTTGCTGACCACCGTCGGCGTGAGCGTCAGGCGGATGCCGAATTCCTTGTATTCGATGGAGTAGCTGTTGCTGTTGGCGCTGGGGATCGGGATCGGGATTTCACCGCCCGCCAGGAAGCTTGCGCTTTGGCCGCTGATCGCCACCAGGCTCGGGCGTGCCAGGGTGTAGGCAAAGCCACTGCTTTCCATGGCGTTGATGATGGCCAGGAAGTTGCCGCCGCCGGCGACGATGTTGAACATGTCGTTGGCCAACGGAATGCTCGGCACGGCAATCCGCGGATCCAGGTTGCGCAACGGAAACACCCGCGGCGTCACCGCCGTGTTGGGGACGGTACCGGGGGAACCGAACAGGAAATTCGAGTTTTTGCCGTAGATCGAGGTACTGGCTTCCTTGAGCTTGGTGCGACTGACTTCGACGAAGCGGATGTCGGTCTGCACTTGCGATGGCAGCAACCCATCATCGGACGGTGACTGCCTGGCACTGGTCATGGCCGCCGTCGCGCGGCCCTGAACGAATACCATGCTTTGCCGCGGCGCACTGGCACAGGCGGTCCAGACCATCAGGCTGGTGGCGCCGGCGCCCATGCCGGTGAGCAGGAACGCCTGGTTGCCATTGACTCGCACGTCGGCGATCTTCGGGTCGCCCACCGCGATCCGGGTGATCGCCACCGGCGATTGCACTTCCTGTTGCAGGCCTTCGCCCACTTCCAGTACCGCTGGCAGCGGGCCCAGCGCTGCGCAACTGCCGGTAGCTGCCAGTGCTGCCGTTACCGGCATGCCGCTGAGCAAGGTGGCGCAGATCAAGCCGTTGAACAACGGCATAATACGTCTGTGCATTAAAGCGGTTCCTTGCACGATTCAGGGGGTCTTTTGCGTTTCGTTGCCGCGGATGACTTCCACACCGGAGCGGCGCGGTGCGCCTGCGCTACTGGCGATTACAGGTTTGGGCGGTGCGGTCATGGCCAGTTGGTTGAACTGGATCAGGTCGCGATTGGCATTGGCGATGTTGGCCGCAGAATCTTTTTCACCGGCCCAGTAACGCGCCAGGCGTTTTTCCTCGGCGCTGCGCACGGCCAGGCGCAAAACGCCGGCCTGCGAGGCGAGCATCAAGCGGCTCAACAGTGGTTCGGGGACGGCGAGCAGCACGGTGCGGGCGCTGGCGCGTTGTTGCTCCTGGCGGAGCTTTTCATCGTTGCCCTGGGCCGGGCTGGACGGATGGCCGTCGTTGGTCAGGCCCAATTGCTCGCCCACCCCCAATACGCGCAAGGCCGGAATGGCGAGCTGGGCCGAGGGCTGAAGGTTGAGGTTGTCCGAGCGCAAGAACAGCAGCACATCGACATAGTCCCCCGGTGTCAATTGCCCCCCGGCATTGATCACTTCATCCACGGCAACAGCGAGTGCGCGCTCGTCGGGACGGATCATCCGCGCCAGCTTGCCGCCGGCTTCAAAACTCTCGTCATTGAGCCAGCTGCCGGCGGGCAGGGCGCGCCAGGGCGTACGGCCAATGGCTTGATCGAGACGGGTCAGGCTGCCGGCCGGAACGGTGCGTAGTTTTTCCAAGGCAATGTCGGCGGCGGTGATCTGCACGAACGGTGGGATGTCATGCAACAACACCACGATCGGTTGACGGGTGTCTTCTTCTGGCTGGGGAACAACTGCTGGAGTGGCGGTGGTCGCAGGTGAAATCTCGGTTTGCGCAACAGGGGCGGCGGCCGGCTGACGGGTCAAGGTAAAGCCCCAATAACCGGCGATGACTGCGCCCGCCAGGGACAGGCCGGCCAGGCCTAGGATGACACGACTGTTCATGACGGCGCTTCCTTTCCTGGTGCATCTTTCCTGCTGCTCAAAGAACTCGTTTGCGCAACGAGACAACTTCGCAATCAGGCAGCTATGAACATGGAACTATTTGGCTATTTGAAGGTAGCGCAGCTAGAGCAAAACGCCATTACCCAAGGGGCAAAAATCCAACAAAAGTTAATGGTTCAGAGCAAATACAGGGTTTTTTGACGTCAACGAAACGGTTAATACTTTGGTGTTAATGCGTTCTTACAGTTGTTTGGCGGGGAAATGCCGACAATGCTGATGCTGGCACAGGGGAATCATGTTGCGTCCGTGCAACACCCGCAGCCCTCAGGAGAACTTCATGTCTTTCGCCAAGCTGGTTCAGAAGGTCAAATCCGAAATCGCTTTTTACACGGGACTGGCCAAGGATACCGAGGGGGCGTCGGGTATCGAGTACGCCATCGTAGCCGCCATGGTCGCGGTGGTGATTGCCGGGCTCAGCGGCGGCATCGGGACTGACTTGACCACGATGTTCACCAGCATCAAAAACGCCTTGTGAGTGACTATCTGAGTTCGCACCGGCAATTTGCCAATGCAACGAGTGGGTTCTAATGTCAGCGCTTAGTCTATTCCAGGTGTTGCCCATGAACGCCCCCGCCCTGCCGCGCCAACAACTGCTTCTGGTCGATGACGAGGAGGATGCGTTGCTTGAGTTGGCGGAGTTGCTGGAGGGCGAGGGGTTCAATTGTTTCACTGCGACGTCGGTCAAGCTGGCGCTGCAGCATCTGACACGCCATCCGGATATCGCTCTGGTCATTACCGACCTGCGCATGCCGGAGGAGAGCGGCATGTCGTTGATCAAGCGCTTGCGCGAGCACACGGCGCGCCAGCATTTGCCGGTGATCGTGATGTCCGGGCATGCGGACATGGAAAGTGTCAGCGACATGTTGCGTTTGCAGGTGCTGGACCTGTTTCGCAAGCCGATCTATCACGTGCGGTTGCTGGAGACCCTGAATAACCTGTTCCCGCAGCCGTTGGGGGAGTTGGCCAATCGTTGAAGCAGGTGAGGGCCTTGTAGGAGCCCGGCTTGCCGGCGAAGGCGCCCGAAAGACCGACGCAAGGTTCAAGAACGCCTTCGCCGGCAAGCCGGCTCCTACAAGGTGTATGTCATACGATTCGCGTCAGGCGATGGGCCGCCAATGGCCCACCATGTGCTCCAGATCACCAGCTCCGATCAGTTGCAAATCCCCACTGGAGCCCGCAGCGCTGGCCAGCAATGTCACCTCGCTGGGCAGGCGCACCGGCTTCTTGAATTGCACCGCAATCTTGATGTTCGCCGCCGGCAGATGCTCGGCAAGCGCGGCCAGGGTGCGGGCCTTGTTCCATAGGCCATGGGCAATCGCCGTTGGAAAGCCAAACATTTTGGCGCTCAGCGCACTCAAGTGAATCGGGTTGTAGTCGCCGGATACCTTGGCGTATCGCCGGCCGATGTCTGTGGGCACGTTCCATTGGGCGACTTGCGTCAGGGGCAGCGTCGGGGCCAACTCCTCTTCGACGGGCTCGCCCTCAAGCTTCACCCCTCGGCACAGCATCTGGCTTTGCGCCTCCCAGAGCGGTCCCAGTTGATCATCCAGCGTCGTCACCAGATCGAAGGTCGCCCCCTTCGCATGGGGTTGCAGGTTCTCCACGCACACGCTGGCCCGCACTCGATGGACGCCGCCCATGGGGCGCAGCACGCGGATGCGGTTGCTCAGGTGAATCAGCCCCAGCAGCGGGAACGGAAAGTCCCGGGCGGTGAGCAATTGCATCTGCAAGGCGAATGCGAGGATATGCGGATAGGTAGGTGGCAGCAGGCCGTTGTCGGCGAAGCCGCAGACTTTGCGATAGGCCGCCAGGCGCTGCGGGTCGACATCGAGCCAGCAGCGCAGACCCGAATGGGGCAGGGTGGTGCCGGTGATCTTGCGCCGCGTTGCCGCATGCACATAGAGCCCCGACAGGCTGGGTTCGCGATTGAGTGTGTGCCAGTCGATGATCATGCCTAGGCCCCCAGAACGCTTTGCCCGCAGACACGCAGTGCCTGGCCGGTGAACGCGCCGGTGCCCGGTTGCGCGAGCCAGGCCACCGCTTCGGCGACGTCCTGCGGCAGACCGCCCTGGCCCAACGAGCTCATGCGCCGTCCGGCTTCGCGCAGGCCGAATGGAATGTGCGCGGTCATCTGGGTTTCGATAAAACCCGGCGCCACGGCATTGATGCTGATGCCCCGCTCATGCAATAGCGGCGCCCAGGCTTGCGCCAGGCCAATCAGGCCAGCCTTGCTCGCCGCATAGTTGGTTTGCCCGCGATTGCCGGCGATGCCGCTGATCGACGCCAGCAGGATCACCCGGCCATTGTCGCGCAGGGTGCCGCTGTCGAGCAGGGCCTTGGTCAGCACTTGCGGAGCGTTGAGGTTGACGGCCAGTACCGCGTCCCAGAATTCCGGGGTCATGTTGGCCAGGGTCTTGTCCCGGGTGATGCCGGCGTTGTGCACCACGATGTCGATGCCGTCGGGCAACTGTTCGACCAGTTCCGTGGCGGCGTTCTCGGCACAGATGTCGATGGTGATGCCACGCCCGCCGAGGCGTGCGGCGAGGGCGTCGAGGTCGCTCCTGACCGGGGGGACGTCGAGCAGGATGACCTCCGCACCGTCACGGGCCAGGGTTTCGGCGATGGCGGCGCCGATACCGCGCGCCGCACCGGTGACCAGTGCCTTGCGCCCGGCCAGCGGGCGAGTCCAGTCCATTACCTGGGTGTCGCAGGCAGTCAGGTTGATGACTTGCCCGGACACGAAGGCGCTTTTCGGCGAGAGGAAAAACCGCAGCGGTCCCTCCAGTTGATCCTCGGCGCCTTCGCCAACATGGATCAGCTGCAAGGTGCCACCGCTGCGCAGTTCCTTCGCCAGCGAGCGGCTGAAGCCTTCGAGGGCGCGCTGGGTACTGGCGGCGAATGGGTCGCTCAACGACTGCGGGTCACGTCCCAGGATCACCATGTGGGCACTGTGGTCGAGATTTTTTATCAGGGGCTGGAAGAACTCGCGTAGTTGCTTGAGCTGGCCGACCTGCACCAGATCACTGGCATCGAACACCACGGCCTTGAGTTTCGGACCGTGTCCGGGAATCCACGCGGTCGCCATCGAGGGCTCGGTGCCGTAGGTGTAGATCGCGTCCGTCAGGCGGTTGGCGAAGGTGTTGACCTTCTCCGCCAGCGGTCCGCCGCCAATCAGCAAGGCGCCTTCCACAGGGCGCAATCGGCCCGCTTGCCAGCGTTCCAGGCGTACCGGCGAAGGCAGGCCCATGGCCCCGACCAGACGATGGCCGATGGACGAATTGGCGAAGTCGATATAGCGGTCGGACATGGAACGCGCTCCAGCAGATGAGGTTCAAAGTGTGGACCATGAATGGCAATCAGTCGTTCGATTTGCCAGATTCGGCCTACGCTTGCGGGTAATGGCCTTCACAGAATAGGAAGCTTTTCATGACTCAGCTGCGCCGCGTCGCGATCATCGGCGGTAATCGGATACCCTTCGCTCGCTCCAACGGACCCTATTCCACCGCCAGTAACCAGGCCATGCTCACGGCTGCACTCGAAGGCCTGATCGAACGCTACAACCTGCATGGACTGCGCCTTGGCGAAGTGGTGACGGGGGCGGTGCTCAAGTTGCCACGGGACATGGCCCTGACACGCGAGTGCGTGCTCGGTTCGCGGCTGTCGCCCGCTACCCCCGCCTACGACATCCAGCAGGCTTGCGGTACAGGGCTGGAAGCGGCGCTGCTGGTGGCGAACAAAATTGCCCTCGGCCAGATCGACTGCGGCATTGCCGGTGGCGTCGACACCACCTCGGACGCGCCAATCAGTGTCAACGAGGGGTTGCGCAAGATTTTGCTGCAGGCCTATCGCGCCAGCACCACCGCGGAAAAACTCAAACCCTTCCTGCAGCTGCGCCCCCGGCACCTGATACCCGAGTTCCCGCGCAATGGCGAGCCGCGCACCGGTATGTCCATGGGCGAGCATTGCGAGTTGATGGCGCAGGCCTGGAACATTCCCCGTGAAGAGCAGGATCAGCTGACGCTGCTGAGCCATCAGAACCTGGATGCGTCCTACGCCGAAGGGTGGCAGAACGATTTGATGACGCCGTTTCTCGGCCTCACCCGCGACAACAATTTGCGCCCGGACCTGACCCTGGAAAAGCTCGCCTCGCTCAAGACCGTTTTCGACAAAAGCGCAAAAGGCACCCTGACCCCCGGCAATTCCACGCCGCTGACCGATGGCGCATCCTTGGTGCTGCTGGGCAGTGAGGCATGGGCGAAGGAACGTGGTCTACCGATTCTCGCCTACTTGCGTGACGGCGAAACCGCCGCGGTGGATTTCGTCCATGGCGCCGAGGGCCTGTTGATGGCACCGGTGTATGCCGTGCCGCGCCTGCTGGCGCGCAATGGCCTGACCCTGCAGGACTTCGATTACTACGAGATCCACGAAGCCTTTGCTGCCCAGGTGCTTTGCACCTTGAAGGCGTGGGAAGACCCCGAGTACTGCAAAAGCCGCTTGGGCCTCGAAGCACCGCTGGGGTCCATCGACCGCAGCAAGCTCAATGTCAAAGGCAGCTCACTGGCGGCCGGGCACCCGTTTGCGGCCACGGGTGGGCGCATCCTCGCCAATATGGCCAAGTTGCTTGATGCGGCGGGGAAGGGGCGTGGCCTTATCTCCATTTGCGCCGCAGGCGGTCAGGGGGTAACCGCCATCATCGAGCGATAGGGGCGTCCGGTATTGAATGGATGCGTGACATGGCCTAACGTCGGCCCATCAGCCGTCTCGCAACACAAGGCCAGGTTATGCCGACTAACGGACAGGTTTCCCTCGAACGCAGCATTCCGCCCCTCATCACGCTGCCGCGTCCGTTGTATGCCCGGGTGGAAAGCCTCAATGCCGGGTCATGGACGCCATCCCATCGCCACGACTGGGTGCAGTTTTCCTATGCCATCAGTGGCGTGCTCGGCGTGCACACCGCCGAGGGCAGTTTCTTCGCGCCGCCGCAATGGGGCATCTGGATTCCGGCCGATCTGGATCACCAGGTCGTGACCTCGATGCGCGCCGAGATGCGCAGCCTGTATGTGCGTCGCGAGGATTGCCAGTGGGCGGACGGGCGTTGCCGGGTGCTGGAAGTGACGCCGCTGGCCCGGGAGCTGATCAAGAGTTTTTGCCTGCTGCCAGTGGAATATCCACAGGGTGACAGCCCGCAGGCGCGGTTGGTGAGTGTGCTGCTCGATCAGTTGGCGACTTTGCCGGAAGTCGGGTTTTCCCTGCCATTGCCCCGCCATGAACGGTTGCTGGGGTTGTGCAATGAGCTGATCGAAAATCCCGAGAGCAATGTGACCCTGCACCAATGGGCCGAACGCCTGGGCGCGTCGGAGAAAACCCTGATGCGTTTGTTTCAGCGTGAAACCGGGTTGAGTTTTCGCGGCTGGCGCCAGCGTATGCGCTTGCTGTCGTCGCTGAGTCTGCTGGAGGAGGGCGACAGCGTGACCAATGCCGCGCTGGCCTGTGGGTATGACTCGACGTCGGCGTTTATTGCGGCGTTCAAGAGCCTGTTCGGGTTTACCCCGGGGGAGTTGTTCAGGCAGTGATGGCCCCATCGCGAGCAAGCCAGCTCCTTGTAGGAGCTGGCTTGCCAGCGAATGACCACGCCGCGGTCACCGGTCAGGTACGGAACCTTCGCACCAACCCATCCAGCTCATTCGACAACCCGGCCAGGCTCTGGGAATCCAGGCGCGCCGAGTTCGCCAGTTCGGCCACCAATTGCGCGTCGCCATGGATCTGGCTGATGTGCCGGTTGATGTCTTCGGCCACTTGATGCTGTTGTTCCGCCGCTGTGGCAATCTGGGTGTTCATGTCGCGGATGACGTCCACCGACTCGCGGATCTGCCCGAAACTGTTGCGCGCTTCACCGATGCGCGTCACCGATTGCTGGGACACCTCCAGGCTCGCGTGCATCTGCTGGGTCACCTGGCTGGTGCGCTTGGCCAGGTTGCCCAGCAGTCCGTCGATTTCCGCCGTGGAGTCGGCCGTGCGCTTGGCCAGCGCCCGCACTTCATCGGCCACCACGGCAAAACCACGGCCCTGCTCACCGGCCCGCGCCGCTTCAATGGCCGCGTTCAGCGCCAGCAGATTGGTTTGCTCGGCGATCGAACGAATGGTCCCGAGGATCGACTGGATATCATTGCTGTCGCGTTCCAGCTGTTGCATCGACTGGGCCGACTGCTCGATTTCCTGGCTCAGGCGATCGACGCTGCTCACGGCCGCGTCAATTTGTTGCTGACCTTCACGGGCCTGGCGCTGGCCACTGTCGGCGGACTCGGCCGCCTGGCTGCAAGAGCGCGCCACTTCGTTGGCGGTGGCGACCATTTCGTGAAATGCCGTGGACACCATGTCCACCGCTTCGCGCTGGCGTCCAGCGGCTTCAGCCATGTCGCTGGAGACTTGGGTCGAGCTCCTGGAGGTGGCCAGGATCTTGGTCGCGGCGCCACCAATGCTTTGTATCAGGTTGCGAATCGCGGTCAGGAACTGGTTGAACCAGTTGGCCAGTTGCGCGGTTTCGTCGCTGCCACGGATTTGCAGGTTCTTGGTCAGGTCGCCTTCACCCTGGGCGATGCCTTCCAGGCCGTCGGCCACGCTGCGGATCGGCCGCACGATAACGCTGGCGAAACTGGCGCCGACGATGGCGAAGACAACGGCCAGTACCGCAGCGATGATGGCGATCAACCAGGTCAGCTGGGTCGCGGTGCTCATCACGTCGCTCTGCTTGATCAGGCCGATGAAGGTCCAGCCCAGTTGCTCGGACGGCCAGACGTTGGCCATGTAGCGTTCGCCGTTGAGCTCGACTTCAACCAGGCCCTTGCCAGCCTTGGCCAGTTGCGCATAACCCTCGCCGAGGCTGCTCAAGGCCTTGAAGTTGTGTTCCGGTTGCTTCGGATCGACCAGCACGGTACCGGTGTTTTCCAGCAGCATCAGGTAGCCGCTTTCGCCGAGCTTGATCTGTTTGACCAGTTCGGTGAGCTGCTTGAGCGACACGTCGATGCTGACCACACCACCGTTGGTGCCCAGCTTGTTGTCGATGGTGCGCACAGTGCTGACGTAGGACGTATCGTTTTCGGCCCAGTAATAGGCCTCGGTACGCAACGGCTTGCCCGGTTTCGCCTGGGCCGCCTTGTACCACGGACGCTGGCGCGGGTCGTAGTTGGCCAGCTTGGCGTCGTCCGGCCACGAAACATAACCACCGGCGGCGGTGCCGAGGATGGCGTAGGCGTAGGATGGATGGGCGTTGCCCAGATCCTGCAGGAAGCCAAAGACTTTTTTGTCCATCTCGCCCTGTGGAATGCTGGCGGCGTTGGCGTTCATGTAGGTCTTGAGGCTGTCGTCGGAGTTGGTGATCAGCGGTTGTTTGGCCAGGTACTCGACGTTCTGGCTGATGCCGTCGAAGAACAGTTGCATGGCATTGCTGACCTGACGGATTTCGCGACCACTGCTGTCGACGAATCCTTCCCTGGCATCACTGCGCAGGTTCAGCACGACGAGGGTGGCGACCAGTACCACCGGCAAGCAGGCGATGATTGCAAACGCCCAGGTCAGTTTCTGTTTGATGTTCATCCGCGCTCCAGATTTTCTTGTAGGCCCACGCAGTGCAGATGACTCGCGGTTTATTGGCAGCCGTAAACGTTGTCGATCAACCCAGGTCCGTGAGTGCGGTATCGTTGTTGTCAGGGAAACGATTGTCGGACAAATCACTTTGTCACTAAGGACTTCGGCTGTTGTCTGCGGAAATTGAGGGCTGTCCGGAAAAATCCCGCGAACGGTAGTGCCGGGGTGTCGGTTTCTGTCACAAATGCCCATGCAGCCCCGGACAACAAGCGCTTCAGGCTCGACTATGATCCAGAAGACCGGTGATGAACTGCAGGTTTTTGCGAGTAAATCGGCACATTGTGTGCATCTGCATGGTTCATAGGTCGGCACCCCCTCCCCCGAATCGGTGGATTGCCGTATAACGAATGACTTTCGCGTGTTTGGTAATAAAGGACCCACAATAAAAGCTGATGAAGACTCCAAAACGCATTGAACCCCTGATCGAGGACGGTCTGGTCGACGAAGTGCTGCGCCCACTCATGAGTGGTAAAGAAGCAGCTGTTTATGTGGTGCGCTGCGGCAACCAGTTACGTTGCGCGAAGGTCTACAAGGAGGCGAATAAACGCAGTTTCCGGCAGGCGGCCGAGTATCAGGAAGGCCGCAAGGTGCGCAACAGCCGACAGGCCCGGGCCATGGCCAAGGGTTCCAAGTTTGGCCGCAAGGAAACCGAAGACGCTTGGCAGAACGCCGAAGTGGCGGCGCTGTTCCGCCTGGCCAATGCCGGTGTGCGGGTGCCCAAGCCGTTCGACTTCCTCGAAGGCGTGCTGCTCATGGAGTTGGTGGCCGACGAGTACGGTGATGCCGCGCCGCGTCTGAACGACGTGGTTCTGGAACCGGACCAGGCGCGTGAATATCACGCGTTCCTGATCTCGCAGATCGTGCTGATGCTGTGTACCGGTCTGGTGCACGGTGACCTGTCCGAGTTCAACGTGCTGTTGACCCCGACCGGCCCGGTGATCATCGACTTGCCGCAAGCAGTTGACGCGGCGGGCAACAACCACGCGTTCAGCATGCTGGAGCGGGACGTGGGCAACATGGCGTCCTATTTCGGACGGTTTGCACCGGAGTTGAAAAAGACCCGGTACGCCAAGGAAATGTGGGCTTTGTACGAGGCGGGCACTTTGCACCCGGCCAGCGTCCTGACCGGCGAGTTCGACGAGCCGGAAGAGCTGGCGGATGTGGGCGGCATCATGCGCGAAATCGAGGCCGCGCGCCTGGATGAAGAGCGCAAGCAAGCCGCGCGTGCGGCTGACGATGCTCCCCCCAAGCCAGCCGAAGAACCGCCTCCGCCGTGGATGCAGTGATCGGCTAAAGAAAAACCCGGCTTCGGCCGGGTTTTTTCTGGGTGAAGGGACTCAATGTTTATGGCGCCCGACGCACCGCCTTCGCGAGCAAGCCCGCTCCCACATTCGATCTGCACTGGACACAGAATTTGTGTTCGGCGACGGTCCAATGTGGGAGCGGGCTTGCTCGCGA
>NZ_JAXDEO010000093.1:0-16795 GCF_035064975.1 Pseudomonas sp. YuFO20 | reverse complement strand
GGTTAACAGTGGTGCGCTTTCCATGACTGGGGCGCCAGCAGAGAGGGAGATCAGCAATGGCCAAAGGACATTTCATTCGCCTGGGTGACGAGACCACTTGCGGCGGCAAGGTGTTGGAAGCCGACACACGCGTCATGATGTTTGGCATCGCCCATGCTCGTGAAGGCGACCGCGTTTCCTGCGGGAAAAACGACGAAACCTACAAAATCGTGGGAGGCGTCACTTACATCAACAGTCATGGCAGGATCGTGGCGGGCTCGCTGGACAGCTACAGCACCTGCCCGTGCAGAGCCAGGTTGATCCCGTCGGTGTTCAACGCCACGTATGAATCGAGCCACAGTGCTGCGCCCCAGACCACAAGGGCCGCATCCCAACCGACTACACCTCTCGCCGGCAATCCGGCAGCGCCACGATCAGCCGGTTTCGCGTCCGCGTCGAACACTCCCAAGCCAGTGCCCTTGGGCAATGCAGCGGCGCAGGAACCGGGCTTCTACATCGTGCCCAAAAGCACCAGCCGCGAACAGCTCGAAGCCGACTTGTTCACCCTGCGTGACCCGGCGGTGATGGGCAAATTCAAACTACTGAACCCCAACCTGGGCGACGTCAAAGCCGGCTCGATGATCGTGCTGAGCGATCCGTACAACAGCTCCTGCACTTACCAGGAAGCGCAGTTGATGCAGGCCGCGCAACAGGTCAAGGCGGCCCTCGACCCTCTGACGCCAGATGAAGCGGAGTTCATGTTTCGCCACGGCGCTGAAATCGCCAGTTTTACCGGCGACACTTCTACCGTGCTTGGCGTCAGCGCGGCGGTAATGGAGAAACACCTGAGCCGACTGCGCGACACCCTGCAAGCCATGGAACGCCTGCATCAGGAAACCTATCGCCAACATGGCCACCTAAAGTCGCCGCAGTTCTTCGCCGAACGCCAGCGCCTGCTCGCCCAGCTGGATGCCCACCTGCTGAACTCCACTCGCCTTCGCGGCCAGACGACCTTGGGTGATCACCCAAAATTGAAGACGGCCCTTGGCATTTCCAGTCGAAGTTTGGTGCATCACTGGGACAAGGCCGGTGCGCCGGGCCAGATACCAGGTTATGCGACCCATGTGAATGCAATCAGTAGAGCTGCCAAGTATATGGGCACTGGTGGTTACATCGGCATTGGTATCGGCGGGGTTTCTTCGCTGTTGGCCATTCAGGAGGTTTGTGTTGGCGATTCTGGAGCTGCATGCAAGAAGGTTAAGTTTACTGAAGGGGGGAAATTTGTCGGGTCCACCGGTGGTGGTATTTTGGGCGCACGGATAGGCCTCGCTAGCAGTGGTCCGATTTGCCTGGCACTTGGAGTCACTACCGGTATTGGAGGGGTTGTCTGCGTCGCTACATTGGTAGGTGTTGCGGCTTGGGTGGGTTCAACCGATGGTGGTGAAGTTGGGGAAGTATTCGGCGAAGCACTGTATGAGGCCATGCAGCCATGATGAGCAGTTGGCCTGCCTGGGCGGTTTTGATTGTCAATGGCGGGCCAATACTGCTGGGATTCATGAGTTTTGCGTACGCCCTATACTTGAGGCGTCACCTGGATGCCATGATGGAGGCGCTGAAGAACAGTCGCTGTATCAATATTTGGGGGCCAGGGCTGCGGAATCAGGGTTGGTTTGGGGGCTTTCTCTTAGTGACTAAAATTACCGGAGTGGTAATAATGCCAAAAGCGTCAATCCGCATCGGTGAATTGGACCCTGTCGATATTGAAAACTTTCCTCCATATCTCAAACGTCTTCTGCAGATTGATGCCGTGATACTGGTTGGTGGTGCAGTTTGGCTGGTGATTGCATGCTTTTTGGTAAAATTTGATTAACTTGATGGATATGCCAGCCCCAGCATGTATAGGTGGTGTAGCAACCGCGATAGTTGGTGGGGCATGGGCGGAACGACTTATTGTGGTGTAGCCAGTGCGAGCGCTGGTGACATTTTTTATAAAAAATCGCCCCGAATTTTCCAGCGCCGGAAGCCAAACTCCGGCGCAACCTCCGACTCATCCAGGGATCGATCCATGCTCAAGGGACTGTTGCGCCTGGCGCCATACGCTGCGGCGCTGTTCACATTGATTTCTACCGCGCAAGCCGATGATGGCCGGCGCGTGTTCACCGGTACGCTGGGCAAGATGCCGATTGTGGTGGAGCTCAACTCCACACAGCAAGACGAAGTCAGCGGCCGCTACTTCTATGAGAAGTATCACCGCGACTTGGCGCTCAGCGGCTCGTTGCAAGAAAGCACGTTGAACCTTGTTGAAGGCAACAACCGCTATGGTGACGACAAACCGCTGCCATCCTTAAAGCTGAAATCCACCGCCGATGGCTGGCAGGGTGAGTGGCAAAATCCCGAGGGCAAGAAGCTGCCGGTACAACTGACTGAGGCGAAACTTCCTGCGCCGACTTCAACGACGCTGCCGTTTATAGCCACCTTGCCGAAGGACGATCCCTACGAGTATTTGCGCTTACTGGGGCTCAAGCTCAAACCGGGGAAGAAAGAAAACTTCATGGGCTACGACCTGCAATGGTGGACAGAGCCTCAGTCGAAGATTTCGCTGTTCAGCGTAGAGTCCGGCTACACGAAAGAACAGCAGCAGCGCATCAACAACCACCTGTTCGGTCGGCTCTGGACTGAAGTCATTGACTATCACCGCTGCATGATGGATGGCGGGGAATATGCGGAGTTCGATCAAGGTGCTGCCCCGAAGTTTCTCTCGCCCGACGTGGTCAGCCTGGATATCTCCACCGGTTACAGCTGCGGCGGCGCCCATCCGGACTTCGGAAGCTCTCCGATCAATCTGGACGTCCACACCGGTGAGTTGCTGAAACTCAAAGATGTGCTGTGGATCGGTGAAGCCGATAGCGCGAACACCGAATACGATCAGATGAAAGTCATGGCGCCGTGGCTGGTCAAGCAATTCACCGCACTGTATCCGGATGAAATGAAGAAGCCCGCTGAAGACGATGGCGACTGCGATTACACCGATGAAAGCGTCTGGGGTTATTCCAACTGGCACTTCACGCCGAAGGGGATTTATCTGGGAGCTTACTTCGCCCGTTACCAACGTAATTGCGATAACCCTGATTGGCCGGTGCTGCCGTACTCGCTGGTCAACCAGCACCGTGGTGCAGCTAAACTGCAATTGCCCAAAGGCTAGCCGTCACGCCAACCCCCGGCGCTTCCCGCACAATGAAGTGAATGGGCTGACGAGATCGTGCGGCAGGACTGACAACCGCTATCGCCACCTTCTACCAGAGAACCAGGATGTTGATCTTCAATTGCACCGAAGCCGCCAGCAACTTTTTCAGCCGTGTCCACAAGGGCAAGAAAATCACCCCGGTGGAGAAACCGCCGTCGCTCATTATTGAGGACGATACGCCTGACGTGTCAGCCGAACAGTGGCTGGTCCACGCCATCACCGTTCAACGTAAACATGTGCTGTTCGTCATCCATGTGAAAACCCGGTATTGCATGATTTTCGCGGAGGCAAAAAAAGCGGATGTCGAAGGTTTCGTCGATCGTTTTGCCGAGCGTTGGATACACGGCCTGATCCACCATGCGGGCCAGCACGACATCCTTCGCTGGGTCGATGATGAGCCGATGATGGAGCGCTTCCAGGAGAGTTGCCGCGAGTACGTGTTCTACAAACGCGGGCATCGCGGTGCGCAAAAACACCTCAATGAAATTGCCTGGATATTCGAGGATTGCGCCGCCGAATGGGGTACGTTGCCCCCGGATGAATTCGCCGCTGGACGCTTCGACAGCGATATGAACGACACGCCGCGAAGCAGTAAAGGCCAGAAGGACTATTACTACCCTGATGAGGAAATGATCGTTCATTGGTTACGCCGCTACGGCGGCCTTGATGAGGCTCGCATTCAAGCCGCCCGTGAGCGGCGCATGGAAGTGAAGCGGGAGATATGGGCGCTGGAAGATAAGCTTCGGCAAGCGTTCGAGCCATTGCAATAGTGCAGACACTCCCAGACCTTTTGCCGATCAGATCCTCGGGCTCTTGGAAATTGGCCAACAGGCTGTCGGCCAGCTTCATCAACTCAGGATCGGGGAGCACACAATCAGAATCCGCGCATGACCCGTGTTGCTTTCCGCCACCAGGATTCACGCCTATTAAAAGGATCATTCGCCAACACACATGGCATATCCCGCAAACGAATCCACGGTTCATCCTGCCAATGCAACATACAGAGCGACATCTTGGGCCAATCGAGCATGCTCAGCGTTGGACGCTCCACCATTCGCGATGGCCGTGCATCACGCAGCGCAGGCACGACCTGATGCGTTAGCCACTCTCGCAACAATCTGTTCTCGGGGCAGTAGTGGTAAATCAACAACGCATACACCCCTGACTCACTCACCATCAAACGCTCTTTCGCGGCACCATAGAGGTCAATGAGCATCATTTGTCTCTGGTCCGCATCAAGCTTTCTGGTCATGCAGTTACTTTGGACTTCGCTGAGTCGGTAAGCGGTCCCGACACAGAGTTCGATTACTCAGGAATCAACCGTCTGACCTTCTTATAAAGCGAAGCGGTGAACTCCTCACTGTCGCTCGAATGGTGACAGCGACGATGGCAGTTTGGGCACAGCGCTACGGCGTTGGTGACTTGATCCGAGCCTTTTTCGGCGAGCGGCTTAACGTGGTGAACTTCTAGATAAGGCAACCCAAGCTTTTGAAATGGGGCAGGTTCGCCACAGCCATCGCATCGTCCTTCGGCTTCATTTCGCACCCACGCTCGCACCTCGGGGTCACGGACAAAAACTGTGCTTGAGCTCGCCGCTCGTTTCGGTTTCTTAATGCCTTTTGGCGGCTCCTTGATCTTTAGCTTTTGAAGCGCAGCAGCACGACGCTCTAGGGTTTGCTCATCAGCTGTCGGAGCGTTGGGGGCGCCAGACTGAACGCCTCGTTCGGTGAGCGCGACCTGAATTAGCTGTTCAACATTCGAGCCAACATTCTTGGCAGGCTTGTATCCCTTGATGAACTCCCGATCCATCTTCATCAGAACCGTAGAGATGTTCTGCATCCGGAATTCGACGGAGCCTTTGGTGCGGGTGGGTAAAGCTGTTTCGCGTAGAGCAAGATTCACTTCAGTCTTCACGAATTTCTGACCGCTTAGCTCCAGCGCGAGCATCTTAAGATAGGCATCCACCGCGGCCTTGATTTCAGAAACGCTCCAGTCGCTGTCTTTTATCTTTTCGCTCATACAATCGCCGAGGGGTGAAAACCCTCGGACGATACTGAGTGGCCACTACGACTGTCTACGAAATTTCCTACAAGAAATAGCGACAGATCTTGAGGAAGGTCCTACAAGCGCGTCATCGAATGCTTCGGTGACTCAAACACCTGCGCGACTCTCCGCCACCAAGGCTTAGCGACAGTTACTCGCTGCTGCGTGTGGTCGTGCAGCAGGTAAGGCATGTCGCGCAGCCGAATCCAACCTTCATCCTGCCAATGCAACAGACTCAACGACATTTCCGGCCAGTCCAACAAGCTCAACATCGGCCGATCCGAGTTCTTCGATTGATCAGCATCTCGTAGGGCCGGTACGACCTGATGGGTTAGCCATTCGCGCAACAACCGATTTCCGGGTGCGTAGTGATACACCAACAGCGCATACACACCGGACTCACTGAGCATCAGTTGTTTTTGCGTTTGGTGGTAATGCTCAATCCACAATGTGCGGTGCTGGTCTTTGTCCAGTTTGTTGAGCATGCGCTCACTCAAGTGGAACCCCATCAAGCGGCCGATATCGCGGGCACAGAACCATGGTTGGTTTTCAAGGAGGAGGGCGTGGAGTGGGAGGTTATGGCGGTGGAAGACTGTTGATCTGAGAGGATCGGTCATTACCGATCGGTGTGGAGTTTGTGCAGGCATTTCCATTACCTCTACGTTTGAATTTGAAGAGGGCCGGAGCCCAACGTAGAGGACTTAAGAATCCCAACGAAGCTGTTCGTCCACACACGAATGCGCTTACATGCTGGTAGCAGCATGCGTTCTGTGTGATGAGGTTAGCTTCTACGTTGGGCGTTTCTTAGGCACCTGCAGCAGAGATTAAAGTCGCTTTGAATGGTCATCAATGCGGATGTATCTGGAATTGCTGTAGGAGGTTTTGCGACTGCTGAGTAAGCGGGTAGGAGTTTTCCTACTGTCAATAAAAAGCCCCGATCAGATCGGGGCTTTTAGATGTTCGATTTGGCGATTCAAGTCGCTAAATCGTGGCTTGCCAAGGAATCAATCCCAGCTAAGCGCACCACCGGTTTGGTACTCGATTACGCGAGTCTCAAAGAAATTCTTCTCTTTCTTCAAGTCCATGATCTCGCTCATCCAAGGGAACGGGTTAGTCGTCCCTGGATACTCTTCCTTCAAACCGATCTGCGACAGACGACGGTTAGCGATGAACTTCAGATAGTCCTCCATCATCGCCGCATTCATGCCCAGTACCCCACGAGGCATGGTGTCACGAGCGTATTCGATTTCCAGCTGAGTACCTTGCAGAATCATCTGGGTCGCTTCTTCCTTCATTTCAGCATCCCACAAATGTGGGTTTTCGATTTTGATCTGGTTGATCACGTCGATGCCGAAGTTCAGGTGCATGGATTCGTCGCGCAGGATGTATTGGAACTGCTCGGCGACGCCGGTCATTTTGTTGCGCCGGCCCATGGAGAGGATCTGGGTGAAGCCGCAGTAGAAGAAGATGCCTTCCAGGACGCAGTAGTAGGCGATCAGGTTGCGCAGCAACTCTTTGTCGGTTTCGACGGTGCCGGTTTCGAACTTCGGATCGGAGATCGAACGGGTGTATTTCAGGCCCCAGGTGGCTTTTTTCGCGACCGATGGGATCTCGTGGTACATGTTGAAGATCTCGCCTTCATCCATGGCCAGCGATTCGATGCAGTACTGGTAGGCGTGGGTGTGGATCGCCTCTTCGAACGCCTGGCGCAGGATGTACTGGCGGCATTCCGGGTTGGTGATCAGGCGGTACACGGCCAGGACCAGGTTGTTGGCAACCAGGGAGTCGGCGGTGGAGAAGAAGCCGAGGTTGCGCATCACGATGCGGCGCTCGTCGTCGGTCAGGCCTTCCGGGTTTTTCCAGAGGGCGATGTCGGCGGTCATGTTGACTTCTTGCGGCATCCAGTGGTTTGCGCAGCCGTCCAGGTACTTCTGCCAGGCCCAGTCGTACTTGAAAGGTACGAGCTGGTTTAGGTCGGCACGGCAGTTGATCATGCGCTTTTCATCGACAGCGACACGGGCGGAGGCGCCTTCGAGTTCGGCGAGGCCTTCGGCGACGTCGAGGGAATCCAGGGCGGCTTTGGCGCGGGCAACGGCGGCAGAGTCAGCGGCGGTCACGGCACGGGCTTCGAGGGCGGCGGCACCGCCGGCGCTGTCGAGACGGTCCATGTTGGCTTCGGTGGCATGGCCAGCGTTGGCGCTCTTGACTGCTACTTCCGTGTCTTCTTTGTCGAATTCGTCCCAGCTCAGCATGACGTGTCGTCTCCTGCGTGAGGGCCAGTGTGCCCGTGTGAAAATGATCGGTTGGTTTTTCACACGGCGGTGCTGGCCGCGTTGGATAGCGTTTTTTGCAGCGGTACACGCAGGCAAATAAACATAAATTTGTACGGGGTTCCGAGAGCCACTGATGGGCGCAATCGGCATCGAATGCCGTTGCGGGGCTTCAGACTGGCTATTCATCCCTGTAAGGGGATATTGCAGGCCCGTTTAAGGCCGCATTATAGGGAAATTTTCACGGTCGTGGTGGGGCGAATCCGCGCATGGAGCGGTCAAGAGGGCAGGTTTTTCGGTCGGAGCGAGGGTTTACAGGGCTTTGGCGGGTGAAGATTTTTTTTCGCGGAAATGGCGGGGAATGGGTTTTGCTCAAAAAGTGAGCAGAAAAGGGGCTTTTTTACTACATCTTGTGTTTGTGGGCGATTTTTGACCAGTTAAGACACAACTGAGCCCGGCGCGAGCCGGGCTGGAATCGACCTTCAGCGAAGCGCTGGAGAGGCCGGATTCGGCGCAGTCAGATCAGCCGCTGGAGCAGCCGTTACCCATGACGCTGTAGCGCAGGATATGGCGCTGGCCTTTGGAGTCGTCATATTCCATTTTTGCCGGGACAACTTCACACACATTGGGGACTTCGCTCATTGAAATAACTTTGGCGATGTCCAGGTCCATCGAGTAAGTGTAATCCTCGATGGCCGGTTGTTGCTGCGCGACATCAGTCTGGGCCTCGTCTGCCATGGCGGTTGCGCACAGGCTGCTGAGGGCCAGAACCAATAAAGCTTTCATCTAGTGTTTACCTTTTTCAAGTCGAGTGGGGTCACGCAACCTTTTTGGGGTTGCGTGTGGATCGGGCTACTTGGGGTTGGGTTAACTGCCTTCGTGGGGGCTGTAACTTGGTTAACTCAGTTTGCCGGTTGGCGGAGAGAATTTTAGGCGTGGGGGTGGCATTCATATAGGCGTGGTTTTGATAAACACCTTTGACGGATTTTGTAACAATCGGTGGATAGCCTTTGTCTGACGCCCCGTGGTGTGCTCAGGTTTATCGCGAGCAGGCTCGCTCCCACAGGGGTTGTGTGGGATTCGTGCGGGTATCAGGACATTTGGTGTGGGCTTGTTACTACCATCGTCGAATGGTTCTATAGGCCCCGCCCGGGCTACAACAGGGTCATACAAAAACAACTATTCCACCGAGGTAAGAAAGATGAGTGCGGCTTCCCTGTATCCCGTTCGTCCCGAGGTTCTGGCCAACACGCTGACTGACGAGGCGACCTACAAGGCCATGTACCAGCAGTCGGTCGTCAACCCGGACGGATTCTGGCGCGAGCAGGCCAAGCGCCTCGACTGGATCAAGCCTTTCACCACGGTGAAACAGACCTCCTTCGACGATCACCACGTCGACATCAAGTGGTTCGCCGACGGCACCTTGAACGTTTCCTACAACTGCCTGGACCGTCATCTGGCCGAGCGCGGCGATCAGGTCGCGATCATCTGGGAAGGCGATGACCCTTCCGAAAGCCGCAACATCACCTACCGCGAGCTGCACGAACAAGTCTGCAAGTTCGCCAACGCCCTGCGTGGCCAGGACGTGCACCGCGGCGATGTGGTGACCATCTATATGCCGATGATCCCCGAAGCCGTGGTCGCCATGCTGGCCTGTACCCGGATCGGCGCGATTCACTCGGTGGTGTTCGGTGGTTTCTCGCCGGAGGCCCTGGCTGGTCGCATCATCGACTGCAAGTCGAAAGTGGTGATCACCGCCGACGAAGGCATTCGTGCCGGCAAGAAGATTCCGCTCAAGGCCAACGTTGACGACGCCCTGACCAACCCGGAAACCAGCAGCATCCAGAAAGTCATCGTGTGCCAGCGCACCGGTGGCAACATCAAGTGGAACCAGCACCGCGACATCTGGTACGAAGACCTGATGAAAGTGGCGGGCACCGTTTGCGCACCTAAAGAGATGGGTGCTGAAGAGGCGCTGTTCATCCTCTACACCTCCGGCTCCACCGGCAAGCCGAAGGGCGTCCAGCACACCACCGGCGGCTACCTGTTGTACGCGGCCATGACCCACGAGCGCGTGTTCGACTACCGTCCGGGTGAAGTCTACTGGTGCACCGCCGACGTCGGCTGGGTCACCGGCCACACTTACATCGTCTATGGTCCGCTGGCCAATGGCGCGACCACGCTGTTGTTCGAAGGCGTGCCGAACTATCCGGACATCACCCGGGTGGCGAAGATCGTCGACAAGCACAAGGTCAACATCCTCTACACCGCCCCGACCGCCATTCGCGCCATGATGGCCGCGGGTACGGCTGCCGTTGAAGGCGCCGATGGCAGCAGCCTGCGCCTGCTGGGCTCGGTGGGCGAGCCGATCAACCCGGAAGCCTGGGACTGGTACTACAAGAATGTCGGCCAATCCCGTTGCCCGATCGTCGACACCTGGTGGCAGACCGAGACCGGCGCGACCCTGATGAGCCCGCTGCCAGGCGCCCATGGCTTGAAGCCGGGTTCCGCGGCGCGTCCGTTCTTCGGCGTGGTGCCGGCGTTGGTGGATAACCTGGGCAACATCATCGAAGGCGAGGCCGAGGGCAACCTGGTGATTCTCGATTCGTGGCCAGGCCAGGCGCGTACCCTGTATGGCGATCACGACCGTTTCGTCGACACCTACTTCAAGACCTTCCGTGGCATGTACTTCACCGGTGACGGCGCCCGTCGCGATGCCGATGGTTACTACTGGATCACTGGCCGCGTGGATGACGTGCTCAACGTGTCCGGTCACCGCATGGGCACCGCCGAGATCGAAAGCGCGATGGTCGCCCACCCGAAAGTCGCTGAAGCGGCGGTGGTTGGCGTGCCGCACGACATCAAGGGGCAGGGCATCTATGTCTATGTCACCTTGAAAAATGGTGAGGAGCCGAGCGAGCAACTGCGCCTGGAGCTGAAGAACTGGGTGCGCAAGGAGATCGGTCCGATTGCTTCGCCGGATGTGATCCAGTGGGCGCCGGGGCTGCCGAAGACTCGCTCGGGCAAGATCATGCGGCGGATTCTGCGCAAGATTGCGACGGCGGAATACGATGCGTTGGGGGATATTTCCACCCTGGCGGATCCGGGTGTGGTGCAGCATTTGATTGATACGCACAGGACGATGAATGTTGCTTAAGTAGCGTTCAGCGTCATCGAAGCCCTGCCAGGTGTTGAGCCTGGTGGGGCTTTTTGTTGCCTGGAGTTTTTGTGGTGGCTGTGCGGGCCTCTTCGCGGGCAAGGCCGCTCCTACAGGGGCTATGGAGTGTTCGCGATCTGTGTCACACCATGGAAACCTGTGGGAGCGGGCTTGCTCGCGAAGGGGCCAGAACAGCCACCGCATAAACAACAGCCAATAATTATCGGCTTCCCCTGTGGGATGTTTCCTACTGTTACCTGCGACTTTTCAGGTTACTGAATGTGTAACCGCCATGCGCCGATTCGGGGTATTGGGAAACGCCAAGGCCCCTCGGATGCTCCCGCAAAAAATAAGAAGCCACGCTGCGCTTGCCGGATAAGAAGGCTTTGCCAATAATAGGCCCGCAACTTGCAATACAGATCGGTTTACCGTCTTTTGCTCTCGCATGAATTTGCAGGGCTGTCAACGTGCTCGAACGGCTTTCTCGGTGCATCTGTAACTAGTTGTCGCATTGAAGAAATATCGGCTCCGGGCCTGTCGTTAGAATGCCGATCACTCGCTCGTCGTTGCCTGTGTTGAATTTAAACACCCGCATCCCAGGACGCAGCAACGCTTTCCGGTTCCACTCATTCGCATATTGGGCTGTCGCTCACTCTGCCGTTTTAGCCCTTTACCGATGGAGTCCCAAGATGAAGAAACTCGTGCTGCTTGGCGCCCTGGCAATGTCCTGCGTGCTGTCCCTGCCAACCTTCGCCGATGAAAAACCCCTGAAGATCGGTATCGAAGCGGCTTACCCTCCGTTCGCTTCGAAAGCGCCGGACGGCAGCATCGTCGGTTTCGACTACGACATCGGTAACGCCCTGTGCGAAGAGATGAAGGTCAAGTGCGTGTGGGTCGAGCAAGAGTTCGACGGCCTGATCCCGGCACTGAAAGTGCGCAAGATCGACGCGATCCTGTCGTCCATGTCGATCACTGAAGACCGCAAGAAGTCCGTGGACTTCACCAACAAGTACTACAACACCCCGGCTCGCCTGGTCATGAAGGAAGGCACTCAGGTCAGCGAAGGCCTGGCCGAGCTCAAGGGCAAGAACATCGGCGTGCAGCGTGGTTCGATCCACGAGCGTTTCGCCCGCGAAGTCCTGGCCCCGCTGGGTGCCGAGATCAAGCCATACGGTTCGCAGAACGAAATTTACCTCGACGTGGCCGCCGGCCGCCTCGACGGCACCGTGGCAGACGCTACGCTGCTGGATGACGGTTTCCTGAAAACCGACGCCGGTAAAGGTTTCGCGTTCGTCGGTCCTGCGTTCACCGACGTCAAGTACTTCGGCGACGGCGTAGGTATCGCGGTTCGCAAGGGTGACGCGCTGAAAGACAAGATCAACACCGCGATCACGGCCATCCGCGACAACGGCAAGTACAAGCAAATCCAGGACAAGTACTTCGCCTTCGATATTTACGGCAAGTAACACGACAAGTCCGAAATGGCGCAAGCAGCAGGTTTTCTGAGGTTTGCGCCATTTTTTCATCCCAACTTTCGAGGACCTGAATCATGTTGAAAGGCTACGGGGCTGTCATCCTCGATGGCGCTTGGCTGACGCTTCAGCTCGCCTTGTCGTCCATGGCCCTGGCCATTGTCCTGGGCCTGATCGGCGTGGCACTGCGTCTGTCGCCGGTGCGCTGGCTGGCCTGGCTGGGCGACCTGTATTCCACGGTGATCCGCGGCATTCCCGACCTGGTGCTGATCCTGCTTATTTTCTACGGCGGCCAGGACCTGCTCAACCGCGTCGCGCCGCTGCTCGGTTTTGACGACTACATCGACCTCAATCCCCTGGCCGCCGGTATCGGCACCCTGGGCTTTATCTTCGGTGCGTACCTGTCGGAAACCTTCCGTGGCGCGTTCATGGCGATCCCCAAGGGGCAGGCTGAGGCGGGCATGGCCTACGGCATGAGCAGCTTCCAGGTGTTCTTCCGGGTATTGGTGCCGCAGATGATTCGCCTGGCGATTCCGGGTTTCACCAACAACTGGCTGGTGCTGACCAAGGCCACCGCGCTGATTTCGGTGGTCGGCCTGCAAGACATGATGTTCAAGGCCAAGCAGGCGGCAGATGCTACCCGCGAGCCATTCACCTTCTTCCTCGCAGTGGCGGCGATGTACCTGGTGATCACCAGTGTCTCGTTGCTGGCATTGCGTCACCTCGAGAAGCGCTACTCGGTAGGCGTAAGGGCGGCTGAGCTATGATCTTCGACTACAACGTCATCTGGGAGGCCTTGCCGCTGTACTTCGGCGGCCTGGTGACCACCCTTAAATTGCTCGCGCTGTCGCTGTTTTTCGGCCTGTTGTGTGCGCTGCCGCTGGGCCTGATGCGCGTGTCGAAGAACCCGGTCGTCAACATGTCGGCCTGGCTCTACACCTACGTGATCCGCGGTACGCCGATGCTGGTGCAGCTGTTTTTGATCTACTACGGTCTGGCGCAGTTCGAAGCGGTGCGTGAAAGTTTCCTCTGGCCGTGGTTGTCCAGCGCGACCTTCTGTGCCTGCCTGGCGTTTGCCATCAACACCAGCGCCTACACCGCCGAAATCATCGCCGGCAGCCTGCGTGCCACGCCGAACGGCGAGATTGAAGCGGCCAAGGCCATGGGCATGTCACGCTTCAAGATGTACAAGCGCATCCTGCTGCCATCGGCCCTGCGCCGGGCACTGCCGCAGTACAGCAACGAAGTGATCATGATGCTGCAGACCACGAGTCTGGCGTCCATCGTGACCCTGATCGACATCACCGGTGCCGCGCGCACGGTCAACGCCCAGTACTACCTGCCGTTCGAGGCGTACATCACCGCCGGCGTGTTCTACCTGTGCCTGACCTTCATCCTGGTGAAGCTGTTCAAGATGGCCGAGCGCCGCTGGCTGGGCTACCTGGCCCCGCGGAAGCACTGATATGGAACGCATCGATCATGTTTTGCCGTGGAGTCACCTGGGCAGCGAACGCCAGATTTCGGTGTTCCGTTTTGGCCAGGGCGAGCGCAAGGCCTACATCCAGGCCAGCCTGCACGCCGATGAGCTGCCGGGCATGCGCACCGCCTGGGCACTGAAAAAGCGCCTGGCTGAACTCGAAGCCCAGGGCTTGCTCAACGGCGTGATCGAGCTGGTGCCGGTGGCCAATCCACTGGGGCTCGGTCAGTTGCTGCAGGGTAATCATCAAGGGCGTTTCGAGGCGGGCAGCGGCAAGAATTTCAACCGCGATTTCGTCGAGCTGAGCGCGCCAGTGGCCGCTGAGCTTGCCGGCCATCTGGGCGATGACCCGCACGCCAATATCCAGTTGATCCGTCAGGCAATGAGCGATCATCTGGCCGCACTGCCACCGGCCAGCAGCCAGTTGCAGGGCATGCAGCGCATCCTGCTCAGCCATGCCTGCACTGCCGATGTGGTGCTGGACCTGCATTGCGATGCCGAAGCGGCGCTGCACATGTACGCCTTGCCGCAGCACTGGCCGCAGTGGCGTTCGCTGGCCGCGCACCTGAATGTTCGGGTTGGCTTGCTGGCGGAAGACTCCGGCGGCAGCTCCTTCGACGAAGCCTGTTCGCTGCCGTGGTTGCGCTTGTCGCGTCTGTTCCCGGATGCGCAAATTCCCTTGGCGTGCCTGGCGACTACCCTGGAACTGGGCGGTCAGGCCGACACCGGTCGCGCTGAGACCGAGGCTTACGCCGAAGGCATTCTGGCGTTCCTCGCCGAGCAGGGGTTGATCAGCGGTGACTGGCCGCAACCTGCTCAGGAAGCCTGCGAAGGCCTGCCGTTCGAAGGCACCGAATTACTGTTCGCGCCGCACCCTGGTGTGGTGAGTTTCCTGCGCCAGCCCGGTGAATGGGTTGAGGCGGGTGACGAGATTTTCGAAGTGATCGATCCGCTGGCGGATCGGGTCAGCACGGTGTGTGCTGGTACGTCCGGGGTGCTGTTTGCCATTGAACGGCTGCGTTACGCCCAACCCGGTTTCTGGCTGGCCAAGGTGGCGGGGCGCGAAGCGCTGCGTCACGGGCGCTTGCTCAACGACTGACTGACTGTTTTTGTGAGAACCGACCGCATGTACAAGCTTGAAGTCCAAGACCTGCATAAACGCTATGGCAGTCACGAAGTGCTCAAGGGCGTGTCCCTGAAGGCGGCGGCTGGCGATGTGATCAGCATCATCGGCTCCAGTGGCTCCGGCAAAAGTACCTTCCTGCGCTGCATCAACCTGCTGGAGCAGCCGCACGCGGGCAGGATCCTGCTCAACAACGAAGAGCTGAAGCTGGTGGCGAACAAAGACGGCGCGATGAAAGCTGCCGACCCGAAACAGCTGCAACGCATGCGTTCGCGCCTGTCGATGGTGTTCCAGCATTTCAACCTGTGGTCGCACATGACCGCACTGGAAAACATCATGGAAGCGCCGGTGCATGTACTGGGCGTGTCCAAGGCCGAGGCCCGCGAGAAAGCCGAGCACTACCTGAACAAGGTTGGCGTGGCGCATCGCAAGGATGCCTACCCGGGCCACATGTCCGGCGGCGAGCAGCAGCGCGTGGCGATTGCCCGTGCCCTGGCGATGGAGCCTGAGGTGATGCTGTTCGACGAACCGACCTCGGCACTCGACCCGGAGCTGGTTGGCGACGTGCTGAAAGTCATGCAGGCCCTGGCCCAGGAAGGCCGGACCATGGTCGTGGTGACCCACGAAATGGGCTTCGCCCGTGAAGTGTCGAACCAGTTGGTGTTCCTGCACAAAGGTGTGGTCGAAGAGAGCGGCAACCCGCGTGAGGTGCTGGTTAATCCACAGTCCGAGCGCTTGCAACAATTCCTGTCCGGCAGCTTGAAATAATCAAGGCTGCCGTTGTGTACCTTGTAGGAGCTGCCGAAGGCTGCGATCTTTTGATGTTGATTGTTCACGTCAAAAGATCGCAGCCTCGTTTCACTCGACAGCTCCTACAGGGATCTGTGTAGGTTTTGTGATTTGCGTTCATTTACGGGCTAGCATTGGCCCATGCCTTCATCACTGTTTTTCGCTTCGGATTGCCCACCATGACTGCCCATCGAATTGGTTTCCTGATTTGGCCCAGCACTAAAGCACTGACGCTGGCGCTGGCTGAGGAGGCCTTGCGAGTTGCCCAGCGTGTGCACCCGGACGTGGTCTACGAACTGTCCTTCCTGCAGGCCGAACCACCGAGCGAAAGCGCCTGGCAATTGCCCGGTGAAGCCTGGACCGGCAAGCTGGAAAACTTCCAGAAACTGTTCCTGCTCGCTGACGAGCCGCCGACCAGTCTCGCGCCGGCGTTGAGCAGTGCGCTCAAGCAGCTGGTGCGTGCCGGTTGCGTGATCGGCGGGCTGTCGGCCGGTGTTTATCCGTTGGCGCAACTGGGCTTGCTCGACGGTTACCGCGCCGCCGTGCACTGGCGCTGGCAGGATGATTTCGCCGAGCGCTTTCCGAAAGTCATCGCCACCAGCCATCTGTTCGATTGGGATCGCGATCGCCTGACTGCGTGTGGCGGCATGTCGGTGCTGGACTTGCTGCTGGCGGTACTGGCCCGCGATCACGGCGCCGAACTGGCCGGTGCGGTGTCGGAAGAGCTGGTGGTCGAGCGTATTCGCGAGGGCGGTGAGCGCCAGCGCATTCCACTGCAGAACCGCCTCGGCTCCAGCCATCCCAAGCTCACCCAGGCGGTGTTGCTGATGGAGGCCAATATCGAAGAACCGCTGACCACCGACGAAATCGCCCAGCATGTGTGCGTGTCCCGTCGGCAATTGGAGCGGATCTTCAAGCAATACCTCAACCGCGTGCCGAGCCAGTACTATCTGGAACTGCGCCTGAACAAGGCCCGGCAGATGTTGATGCAGACCAGCAAGTCGATCATCCAGATCGGCCTGTCCTGTGGCTTCTCCTCGGGGCCGCATTTCTCCAGCGCCTACCGCAATTTCTTCGGCGCCACGCCGCGCGAAGATCGCAACCAGCGGCGCAGCAGCAGCCCGTTCGAATTGTCGTCGGTACCCTCCGAACGCGGTTAACCCCAGCGCCAGCACCATCCCCTGTAGGAGCTGCCGCAGGCTGCGATCTTTTGATCTTCAAAATCAAGATCAAAAGATCGC
>NZ_JAXDEO010000092.1:0-16969 GCF_035064975.1 Pseudomonas sp. YuFO20 | reverse complement strand
GGCTTGCCGGCGAAGGCGTCCTTGCGGGCCTCTTCGCTGGCAAGCCAGCTCCTACAATGTTTTGCGCCGCACGTGAATCGGTGGCCGCCGCGGACCTGTAGGAGCCCGGCTTGCCGGCGAAGGCGTCCTTGCGGGCCTCTTCGCTGGCAAGCCAGCTCCTACAATGTTTTGCGCCGCACGTGAATCGATGGCCGCCGCGGACCTGTAGGAGCCCGGCTTGCCGGCGAAGGCGTCCTCGAGGGCCTCTTCGCCGGCAAGCCAGCTCCTACAATGTTTTGCGCCGCACGTGAATCGGTGGCCGCCGCGGACTTGTAGGGGCCCGGCTTGCCGGCGAAGGCGTCCTTGCGGGCCTCTTCGCTGGCAAGCCAGCTCCTACAGTGTTTTGCGCCGCACGTGAATCGATGGCCGCCGCGGACCTGTAGGAGCCCGGCTTGCCGGCGAAGGCGTCCTTGCGGGCCTCTACGCTGGCAAGCCAGCTCCTACAATGGGTTGTGCAGGGCGTGAGTCGGTGGCCGCCGCGGACCTGTAGGAGCCCGGCTTGCCGGCGAAGGCGTCCTCGAGGGCCTCTTCGCTGGCAAGCCAGCTCCTACAATGTTTTGCGCCGCACGTGAGTCGGTGGCCGCCGCGGACCTGTAGGAGCCCGGCTTGCCGGCGAAGGCGTCCTCCTACAGTTAGGCGCCGCTCAATCCCTTGATCACCAGATCCACATCCCCTTCCAGTTCGGCCACCGGATCAGCAGCATCGACACTCAACACCACCAACCGACTTCCACCCTCGGTGACCGCCGCTTTCACCGCGTCCGACGGCCGCCGATGATGCAACACCACCGCCACGTCGTTGTCCTTGAGCGTCGCCGTCAAGGTCTTCAGTGCCTCAGGTGTCCACTCGGCATCCGGTCGTGCATCCAGCCCTACCAACTCCAGGTTGAGCCCGCCAATCAGGTAGCCAAAGTGATCGCTCAAACTCATCACGCTGAGGTTGTCGGCGGCCGCAAGGCGCGCTTCGCTGGCGGCGCTGAGCTTGAGCAAACGCTGTTTCAGCGCCGCCAGGTTCGCCTCGATCGCAGGCTTGGCCGTGGGGGCCAGGCGCACCAGGTCCGCCGCCATCACGTCGGCCATGCGTCCCATGTTGTTGCTGGCCAGCCACGGCTGACTGTTCAAGCCATCGACCTGATTGCCCGGCTGCACGGCAATGCCGGGCAGGGCACCATCCACCGGTCGGGCGGCGTCGACTTCGATGATGCGGATGTTGCTGCGCCGGGAGATCGGGTACAGCGGATCGTCCGGCCACAGTGAACGCAAGCCGATCACCGCATCGGCGTCGGTCGCCAATTTAGCCAGCGCCGGGGCACCACGGCCGGTGAAGTAGGCGGTCTGGCGACTGCCCGGCAGGTTGGCGGGCGCCGCGCGTTCAAGGCTGACGTCAGTGCCTTTGAGCAACACTTCGCCCAGGCCGTAGGTGATGGGCAACGAGGCCAGCACCCGCAGCGGTTTGCTGCCGTCAGCGCCGAAGGTTGTGGTGGCGAGCCCGCACAGGGCGAGGGCCAGGGTCAGTTGTCGCAGAGAAAATGACATTTATCCAAGGTTCCCTTTGAGGCTGGGGACGACGCCGCGCGCGATGGCGGCCAGGGCGAAGGCGATACCGGCCACGAGGATGATCGCGGCACCGGACGGGATCGGCAGGTCGAAGACGATCGGCGCGAGAATCCCGCACAGCGTGCTCACCGTGGCGATCAGCACCGAGCACCAGAAGAAGCCCTTGAGCGACTGGCTGAGCAAGCGTGCGGCCGCGGCCGGTATCACCAACAGCGCGCCGACCAGGATGGCGCCAATGACTTTCACGGCGGCGACGGTGATCAGCGTCACCAGGATCACGAACAGGTAATCCAGGGACTTCACCGCCACCCCGCGCACCGCCGCCAGTTGCGGATTGAAGCTGGCGAGCATGATGCGGTTGTACAGCGGCAAGGCCAGGGCCATGACCAGCGAACCGACGACGGCCAGCACCAGCAGGTCATTGCCGTTGACCGTCAGCACCGAACCGAACAGCACGTTTTCGAGGATGTGCACGTTGATCTTGCCGGCCAGGATCAGCAGCAAACTGGCACCCAGCGCCAACGACACCGACAGGAACACGCCGATCAAGGTATCCGGCGCCAGGCCCGTGCGGTTGCGCAGGTAGTTGAGCAGGATGCCGAACAACAGGCAGTAGCCGAACAGGCTGCCGTAAGGCCCGGTGTAGGGTTCGCCCAGCAGGATGCCGATGGCCACGCCGGTCAGCGCCGCGTGACCCACCGCTTCGGAGAAAAACGCGAAGCGCTTGACCACCACCAGGGTGCCCAAACCACCCAGCACCGGGCCGATCAGCAAGCCGGCGAGCAGCGCGTTGACCACAAATCCATAGGCCAGCGCCTCAGGCAGATAACCCGACGAGGCCCAGCCCTGGACCATCAAGCGAAAGGCTTCGTAACTCATCAGGCAAGGCTCCGTGGATGGGTCGAAAACAGCGTCAGCAGGCGATCCGGGGTCAGCGCCTGTTGCGGCGTGGCGTCGAACAGCACCCGGCGGTTGAGCCCGGTGACGTGATCGGCCAGGCGCCCGACCGCTTCCAGGTCGTGCTCGATCCACAGCACGGTGATGCCCGCCGCCCGCCAGTCGCCCAGCAAACGTTCGAATACGCGGATGCCGGCTTCATCGAGGGCTGACATCGGTTCGTCCAGCACCAACAGCTGCGGCGCTGGAATCAACCCTTGCGCCAACAACACCCGCTGACGTTCGCCGCCCGACAGCGCACCCATGCGCCGCTTGCGCTTGTCCTGCATGCCGACCCGCTCCAGCGCCTCACCAATCGCCGTTGCGTAATGCTTGCTCAAACCGAGGAACGCCGGACGCCGCTGGCACATCGCAGCCATGAAATCGTCCACGGTCATCGGCAGGCCACGATCGAATTCCAGCGCCTGGGGCACGTAGCCGATCGTCCCCGGCTCGCCCGGCCATTGCAGGCTCAAACGGCCCTGGTGCGGCATCTGCCCGAGCAGGGTCTTGATCAGCGAACTCTTGCCGCCACCGTTGGGGCCGACCAGCGCATGCACGCTACCGGGGCGGACCTGAAAGGTGACTTTGTCGAGGATCGTCGTGCGCCCGAGGGTCAGGCTGACGTCGGCGAAATCCAGGGTCGGCCCCGAAACCTGTGGGAGCGAGCCTGCTCGCGATTGCGCTGTGTCATTCAATGAAGATGTCGCCAGACTGGACGCCTTCGCGAGCAGGCTCGCTCCCACAGGGGATTGCGCATCGGCCAGGAGGGTTTCTTTCGATGTCATGCCCCGGACTCCTGAATCGCCCGTACCACGGTGTTGAGGTTGCCGGTCATTTCCTTTTCATACTTGTCGGCGGTGTATTCGCCGTAGGAAATGTGCGACAGCGGGTACAGCTTCACCCCGGATTCGCGCTGGATGGTGTCGACGTAGGTGGAAGGGAAGTCCATCTCCGAGAAGATCACCTTCACGTCCAGCTCACGCAGCTGGTCGATGGTCTTTTTCAGCTGGCTCGGGCTCGGTTCGATGCCGTGTGCCGGCTCAACCACCGCCGTCACCTCCAGGCCGAATTCGCGTAGCAGGTAATCGTAGGCGGCGTGAACCGTGGCCACGCGCAATTCGGCGTTCGGCGCCTCGGTCAACTTGGCCAGGGCGTCGGCGCGCATCTTGCGCAGGCGCTTGCCGTAGGCTCGGGCGTTCTCGGTGTAGGTCTTGGCATTGGCCGGGTCGAGTTTTCCCAGTTCCCGGGCAATATTGTTGACCTGGGCAATCGAGGCGCTGATCGACAGGAAGGTGTGCGGGTTGACCACCTTGCCGGCGCCGCGTGCGGCAACGCCGGTAGCGGCCAGCAGCGGCACGTTTTCGTTGGCCTCGATCACCGGCACGTTCGGCGTTTCACTGGCAGCGATCATGCGGTCGGCGAAATCGTCATGGCCGACGCCATTGAGCACGATCACGTCGAGCCCGCTGATGCGCTTGATGTCCTCGGCCCGTGGTTCGTAGGCGTGGGGGTTGAAGCCGGCGGGAATCAGCGGCACCACTTCGGCCTTGTCGCCGACGATGTTGGCCACGTAGCTGTAATAAGGGTGCAGGGTGATGCCGATGCGCAGGCGCTTGGCCTGGTCGGCGCTGGCCAGGGGTGTCAGCAGGCAGGCCAGCAGGCCGACCAGTGACAGGCGCAGGAAAGAACGTAGCGATGAAGTAGGCATGGGAAAGCGGTCTTCTCTCGGAGGAAGGCGAGGGTTCAGTGTCGGTGCTGGCGGGTCACGCCGGCATCGAATTGCGCGACGATCTGCTGCCAGCCGGCGCCTTCGAGCGTGGCATCGCTGAGGTCGGCGGGGGCCTTGAGGTCGGTGGCGCGGTTGAGCCAGATGTCCGGCGCGTCGTCGTCAGCGCTCAGGCGCATCAGGAACGAGCCGGCCACTGTGGTGCTCTGGCTCTGTCCGAAGTACGCCCTGGCGTCGAGCAACTGCCAGGCATGACCACCGCGGCTGACCGAACTGGCGTCCTGGGCAAAGGGGGCAAAGCCTTCATCGGCGAGGGTTTCAGGTGTCGGCAGGGTCTGTTGTTCCTGGCGCAGCAAGTGAATCTCGTCGAGGGTCACGCGCAGATCGGCGTAGATGCCTTGTTCGGAGGCGCTCAGGTCGCGGCGGGCATCCAGTTGATGACTGTTGACGCTGCTCACCTGCTGCGACTCACCACGCCAGGCGACCACGGAACCTGCCACCGCCAGGATTATCAGGCACAACAGCAATACGTAGAGGGTTTCGTGGCCGGCACCGGCCGGGCGGACGACTTGGGTGGTTGGCGTACTCATGGGCTTTCGATGTCCGCCTGGTCGATTTCGACCACATGGCCCGGGCCCGCGTCGAACAGCACATAGAACTCGGCCCCGGGTTTCTTGAAGGTCAGGGTCGAGTCGGCCCCGAGCTTGCCTGGCACCAGAATGGTTTCGTCGTAGCCGATCACGTCCAGGGTCACGCCCGGTGCGCCACTGCCGTCGGAAAAACCGCCGGTGCACTTGATCTGCTCGGCGTCGATGGCCTTGCATTCGCACATCGGGTTGTGGGCCAGGGCGCTTGCGCTGAAGCCGGCGCAGAGCACCAGCAGCGCGGCGCGCAAAGGACGAAGAGGGTTGATCATGGTTTGCCTCCTTGGGTGGACAGCCAGGCGAGGGTGGCGGGGGAAGCCTGGCTCAGAGGAATGGATGCCTGGTGCATGGAGCCGTCCCAGCCTTCCATGGTGATCCACAGTTCGGCGTCGGCTTTGGTTTTTTCCGGGATCGGCAGCATGGCGCCCATGCGGTACGGAGTGCCGAAGAAAATCACCCCGGCGGCGCGCAGGCTGCGTGGCTTGCCGATGCGCAGGTATGTCGCCTTGACCTGCTCGCGGCAGCTGTCGCACAGCGCGGCGTTGAAGCTTTTCATGTGGCCGGCCGGGCCATCGGGCCGTGGTGCTTCGTTGCGCAGTTCGGCCAGGCGCAGGCTCCAGGGGCCGACCTGGACTTCGCCAATTTCCCGCTCGCCCAGACCCGTGTCACCGCGAAACAGCGCAGCATCGGCGAAGTATTTGGGCATGAAGCCCAGCGGCACCAGCAACAGCAGGACGTTGATGTGGAAACGCCATTTGTGCCAGAGGCGGCTTAGCGTCGAACGGGGTGCTTGAGTGGCGACCTGGCTCATGGGCTGACCTCCGTGGTTTCACGGCTGTTGGCCGTAGCAGGCTCGTTGCGCGGGCGTTTGTTGCTGCGCTTGAGGGCGTTGGCCGTGGCCAGGGCGGTGCGTTTGGTCCAGATCAGCAGGCCGCTGAGCACCATCATGCTCAACAGCAGGCCGAAGAAGCACCAGATCAGCTTGATCCAGATACCACCGAAATCACCGGTGTGCAGCGGACGCATGGATTCGGTGACGAACTCCAGGCCCGAGCGGTCCGACAGCAGGCGCGTGGCGGCGACTTCGCCGGTGTAGGGGTTGATGTCAGCGGTCTGGAACATCAGCGGGTACCAACTGCGCCCACCCACCGACAGGTAGCTGTAGGCATTGGCCGGCATGCTGACAAAACTCTCGTCGAGCCCCGGGATACGTGCCTTGGCCTCGCGGATCGCCGCTTCCAGGCTGATCATCGGCGTGGGCGACCCATCGGCGGTGAGCGGCACGCTTTCCCGCGGGACCACGGCAGCCACCGGCGCGGTGGAGATGGAAATCTGGTTGTCGAACATGAACGCCTCGATCAGGAACCAGGTGCTGGTGACGGAAATCACCGCGATGAACCAGATCGACCAGATGCCGCTGAGACGGTGGAAATCCCCCCAGAAAATCCGCGCGCCATGGCGAATGCGCAGGGTCGGACGCAAAAAACCTTTCCAGAACCGCTTGTACACCACCAGCCCGGTCACCAGGGACGCCAGCATCGGCAGGCTGAGGAACGACACCAGGTACCAGCCCCAGCTGTAGCCGTTGGTGAACGGCACCAGCCACCAGCCATGCAGGGCACGGGTGAAGGCCTGGAAGTTGAACTGCGGCGCGGGGCCCTGAATGGCACCGGTGTAGGGGTTGACGTACACCGTCAGCGCCCGCCCGTCGGGGTAGGTGACGCCGACGTCCAGGGCGAAGTGCGATTCGTCGGGGCGGCTGATGCTGTCGACGATGATGTCGGGCTCGGCCTGCCTGATCGCGGCGACGATCTGGTCGTAATTGAGCCGCGGCGCATCGTCCGCAGGCGCGCTGGCGCGCATTTGCGGGTTGGCCAGCCAGACGATCTCCTGGCTGACCACCGCCAACGTGCCGGTCACACAGACGATCAGGACGAAAAACCAGATCGGCAGCGCCAGCCAGCTATGGACCAGGAACCAGAGTTTGGAGCGGGATTTCTTCGACATGATCAGGGCGTCTTATATCGATGAAAGGCCTCTGCTACGGGCTTCGCAGCGATGAGGTCAATGGAAGGTCCCGTCGTGGCTTTTGCCTACGCGACAGGACTGCATCTATATAGGACGGATGAGCACCCTAAATCAGGAAGGGAGATATGAAAGAAAATGTTTCGTGTTTCGCCAGGCTATCGTCGCCAGGAGCAAACCCACTCCCACCGGTTCACAGAAGATCCCCTGTGGGAGCGAGCTTGCTCGCGAAGAGGGCCGCTCAGGCACCGCATATTTCATCCTTGCTGGAACATCTCCTTCGCCCGCTGCTCGATCTGCTCCTGGGTCAGGTCCTCTTTACGCGTGGCCAGGAACCACATATGCCCATAGGGATCCTTCAAGGTCCCGGAGCGGTCACCGTAAAACTGGTCCTTGACCTCGGAAACCACGGTGCCGCCAGCGTCGATCGCCTGTTTGTAGGACTTGTCCACATCGGTCACGTACAGGTGCAGGCCCACCGACGGCGAGTTGTCGGGATTGCTCAGCGGCCCTTGATCGCACGGAGTGCCGAGCATGATCGGGCAATCGCCAATGCGCAGTTCGGCGTGGCCGATGCCGCCGTCGGGCATGGACAGGCGCATGACCTCGATGGCGCCGAAGGCCTTTTTGTAGAAATCGATGGCTTCGGCTGCTTTTTGAATGCCCAGGTACGGGGTGATGCTGTGATAACCCTCTGGAATTGGTTTAACGCTCATGATGGGTTCTCCCTTTTCTTGTTGTGGATTGAAGATCGCTCTCCAGTCGAACAATTGTAGGAGCTGCAGGAGGCTGCGATCCTTTGATTTTGATCTTCGGAATGTTTCAAGTTCACAAAAAGATGCTCGCGATGGCCGCGCCGCTATTTCGGCTCAACCCCCGATTCCAGCAACTGCGCCCCCGGCCCACGCTCCCCCAGCACATCGCCAAAATTACGCAACGGACACGCCTCCATCGACAAACACCCGCAACCAATGCAGCCATTCAACTTGTCCCGCAACAAGGTCAACTGATTGATCCGCTCATCCAGCTCCCGGCTCCACTGCGCCGACATCACCTGCCAGTCCGCCGCCGTCGGTGCGCGATTGTCCGGCAGGGCCTTGAGCGCCTCGCCGATCTCCGCCAACGGAATGCCCAGGCGCTGGGCCACCTTGATCAACGCCACCCGCCGCAACATCTCCCGTGGATAACGGCGCTGGTTGCCCTGGTTGCGGTTGCTCTTGATCAATCCCTTGGTTTCATAAAAGTGCAGCGCCGTGACCGCGACGCCGCTGCGGGCCGCCAGTTGGCCGACGCTGAGCTCCTTATGGGAGTTTTGCGAGGTAATCATTTAAAAAATGCCCCTTGACCTTGACTTAACTGGAGGTTTTACCCTGCACGTCTTCGGATCGCAAGATTCGCTTTGCACCTGAGTGGGGACTATCCATGAACGCGCCAGCCAAACATCGCAGCTTCACCCAACTGATCGAATTCGAAATCGAACCGCATCAACAATTGGCGCTGGTGTCGGCGCTGTCGCAGCAGACCGAACGTCTGGCCCAGTACAACAGCGGCTTTCTGAGTGCCAGCATCCAGGCCAGCGAGGACGGTCGGCGGGTGCTCAATTACCTGCAATGGCAAACCCGTGAGGCGGGGGAGGCGGCGTTTCAGGCGTTTGAAAGCGGCGAACAGGATTTCTGGCAGCTGATCCGCGCCCATCAGGCGAAGGCCGTGACCTTCGGCTCGTTCCAGGTGCTGCACAGCCTGGAACGCAGCCACGATCAGGCGCTGCACTGCAATCTGCCGGGTTAGATCGACAGTTGCTCGGCTAATTGCGCCAGCAGAGCCTGGGTCAGCACCAGGGTGCGCGAAAGGCGCCAGGTACCGCCGGAGAGGGCAATGACTTTCAATGGACGCTACATCATATGAAGCCTGCATTGGAAAATCCCGATAGCCACTATCGAGAGCGTTGATTTCTGCTCGGATAAAGGCGCGAGTAGCCTGTGTTCATTGCCCCGAACCTGATGCCAGGACGCCGAAAATGAAACCTCTAATCGCCACTTTCTTGCTGCTCGCGGTCTCCGTACTCGCTGGATGTGCCAGCCATGTTTCCCCTGAATTGCGCCCCTACACCGCTGAAGAAACCCGGGAACTGGCGCTGGAGGCGCTGAATCGTCGCGGCTTGTCCTTCGACGAATACCACGCGAAGAAAGCCGAACTGCTCGGCCAGCCACAGAAGACATTTGGCTTCGACAAACAGGGCGAGATGAACGCCGAGCGAGCTGTACAGCTGCACGGTCGCCCGAGCTGAGCCAAGACTGTACTGCTCGAACTTTCGCCTAACTGTCCATGGGTTTCCCCCAAGGTTCGCGATAGGGTCAATACCTGACTGACCCCGATGGACTGCCACCCATGACACTCTCGTTCGATCTGCTGCTGGGCTTTGCCCTGTTTGCCCTCGTCACCTCGATCACACCCGGTCCGAACAACACCATGTTGCTGGCCTCCGGGGTGAACTTCGGCTTTCAACGGACCATCCCCCACATGCTGGGCATCACCTGCGGATTCTTCGTGCTGGTCGTGGCAGTAGGGTTCGGGCTGGGCGCGGTGTTCCAGGCTTATCCCGTGCTGTACACGGTGCTGCGTTACGTCGGTGCGGCATACTTGCTGTACCTGGCGTGGAAAATCGCCCATTCCGGCCCCGTCTCCGACAGCGCGAAAGGCGAGGCCAAGCCGATCAGCTACCTGGGCGCCGCCGCTTTCCAGTGGGTCAACCCCAAGGCCTGGATCATGGCGATCGGTGCCATCAGCACCTACACACCCATGCAGGGCTACTTCACCAACGTGATCGTGATTGCGGCGGTGTTCGCCCTGATCAACCTGCCGAGCGTCGGCGTCTGGGCCGCTTGCGGCACGCTGCTGCGCAACGTGCTCAAGGATCGGCGCTGGTTGCGCCTGTTCAATTGGGGCATGGCCGCGCTGCTGGTGGCGTCGCTGTATCCGATCTTGCTCGAAAGCTTTAGCTGACGCATTGCTTCAACCGCTTGCCCGATGCCTGTTAAGCTGGCTTTTCAGGAGCGTTCCGACGCACTTTTAAATGAAGTTGTTCTTCTTTAACGGCATCCGATCAGGTATTGGTAACCTTCTGAAAACAGCACGCAGCTCATGAGGCTGCGTCTTGCCGTTTGCAGTCATGAGCTTCCTGATCCCGGAACACGCTCTGCGAGTCTTTTATGAATAAACGTCCGCTGTATTTCGACTACGCCGCCACCACGCCGGTGGATGAGCGCGTCATCAAGATCATGGTCGAGTGCCTGGGCTTTGACGGCAACTTCGGCAATCCGGCCTCCAGCTCCCATGCTTTTGGCCAACAGGCCCGGCAAACGGTCGAGCAGGCGCGGCGCCAGGTCGCCGAACTGGTTGGCGCCACGCCCGAACAGATCGTCTGGACCTCGGGCGCCACCGAATCCAACAACCTGGCCCTCAAGGGCGTTGCCCAGGCCCGCGGTGTATCCGGCGGCCACATCATCACCAGCCAGATCGAACACAAGGCCATCCTCGACACCGCGAAACAGTTGCAGGACAGCGGGGTGGCGGTGACGTACCTGGTGCCGGACGCCGATGGCCTGATCAGCGCGCAAGCGGTGCGCGAAGCCATGCGCGAGGACACCTTCCTGGTGTCGCTGATGCTGGTCAACAATGAACTGGGCACGGTCAACGACATCCCGGCCATCGGCCAGGTGGTGCGCGGGCGCAATGCGTTGTTTCATGTCGACGCGGCGCAAGGCGCGGGCAAGGTAGCGATCGACCTGGCGCAGTGGCCGGTGGACCTGATGTCCTTCTCGGCGCACAAGCTCTATGGTCCCAAAGGCATCGGCGCGCTGTATGTCGGACCGCGTGCGCAGCAGCGCCTGCTGGCGCAGATCCACGGCGGCGGTCACGAAGGCGGCCTGCGTTCCGGTACCCTGGCAACCCACCAGATCGCCGCGATGGGCGCGGCCTTCGCCCTGGCGGCAGCCTTGTTCGATGAAGAAAAAGCCTCGATCGTGCATCTGCGCGAACGCCTGCTCGAGCAATTGCTGAGCATTCCCGGCGTGCGGCTCAATGGCAGCCTGACTCAACGCATCCCGCATACCTTGAGCCTGACCTTCAGTGAAGGCGAGTTCAACTCGGCGGTGTTGCTCGCCTCGATGGCGTTCTCCGCGACCTCGGCCTGTAATTCCGCGAGCAATGCGCCCTCCCATGTGCTGCTGGCCCTGGGGCATGATGCCCGTACGGCGAGTCGCACCATTCGCTTGAGCCTGGGGCGTTTCACCACCGAACAGGATATCGACCAAGCGGTACAGCTGATTAGAACCGCCTGCGCCAGTGCTCCGGCATTCTGGCAATAGGGTAACAAAGTGCCGACCTTGATCGGCACCGAACAATAATGACGAGTGGTTAGCAGGAGTCACGATGAATACGCAGTTTACGATCACCGGGTCAGTGCCCCAGCGCCTGGCGCAAACCCGCGAGCTGATGAGCCGGGAGGGCATCCATGCCCTGCTGGTGCCGTCCGCCGATCCCCACCTGTCCGAATACCTGCCGGGTTACTGGCAAGGGCGCCAATGGTTGTCGGGTTTCCACGGTTCGGTCGGCACCCTGATCGTTACCGCGGATTTCGCCGGCGTCTGGGCCGACAGCCGTTATTGGGAACAGGCGAGCAAGGAACTCAAGGGCAGCGGCATCGAGCTGGTCAAGCTGCAACCGGGACAACCCGGGCCGCTGGATTGGCTGGCCGAGCAGACCCCGCAAGGCGGCGTGGTCGCGGTCGATGGCGCGGTGATGGCGGTGGCTTCCGCGCGCACATTGGGCAGCAAGCTGGAAGAGCGGGGCGCACGCCTGCGCACCGACATCGACCTGTTGAGCGAAGTCTGGAGCGACCGCCCGAGCCTGCCGAACGAGCCGATCTATCAGCACTTGCCGCCACAGGCTACCGTCAGCCGTGGCGAAAAACTCGCCAAGCTGCGCGAAACCCTGCAGGCACGGGGTGCCGACTGGCATTTCATCGCCACTCTCGATGACATTGCCTGGCTGTTCAACCTGCGCGGCGGCGATGTGTCTTTCAACCCGGTGTTCGTTTCCTTCGCCTTGATCAGCCAGCAGCAGGCAACACTGTTCGTGGCGCTGAGCAAGGTCGATGCGCCGTTGCGTGCGGCCCTGGAACAGGACGGCGTGACCTTGCGCGATTACAGCGAAGTGGCCGAGGCCCTGCGCGCTGTGCCGGCGGGGGCGAGCCTGCTGGTCGACCCGGCGCGGGTCACGGCTGGCCTGCTGGGTAACCTCGACAGCGCTGTCAAACTGCTCGAAGGCCTGAATCCGACCACCCTGGCCAAGTCCCAGAAGAGCCTGGCCGACGCCGAACACATCCGCCAGGCCATGGAGCAGGACGGCGCGGCGCTGTGCGAATTCTTCACCTGGCTCGAATCGGCCTGGGGCCGTGAGCGGATTACCGAACTGACTATCGACGAAAAACTCACCGCAGCGCGCGAACGCCGGCCGGGTTACGTTTCGCTGAGCTTCAACACCATTGCCGCCTTCAACGCGAACGGCGCCATGCCGCATTACCACGCCACCGAAGAAGAGCACGCGGTGATCGAAGGTGACGGCTTGTTGCTGATCGATTCCGGCGGCCAGTACCTGGGTGGTACCACCGACATCACGCGCATGGTTGCGGTCGGCACGCCGACGCAGGAACAGAAACGCGATTGCACTCGGGTGCTCAAGGGCGTGATCGCGCTGTCCCGTGCGCGGTTCCCCAAAGGCATCCTGTCGCCACTGCTGGACGCCATCGCCCGGGCACCGATCTGGGCGGAAAACGTCGACTATGGCCACGGCACCGGTCACGGCGTCGGCTACTTCCTCAACGTTCACGAAGGTCCGCAGGTGATTGCCTACCAGGCTGCACCCGCGCCGCAAACCGCGATGCTGCCAGGCATGATCACCTCGATCGAACCCGGCACCTATCGTCCAGGCCGCTGGGGTGTGCGCATCGAGAACCTGGCGATGAACCGCGAGGCAGGCACCAGCGAATTCGGCGAATTCCTCAGTTTCGAAACCCTGACGCTGTGCCCGATTGACACACGCTGCCTGGAAACCTCGTTGCTGAGCGAGGAAGAAAAGCAGTGGTTCAACGCTTACCACGCCGAAGTGCGCGAGCGTTTGAGCCCGTTGCTCGACGGCGCTGCGCTGGAGTGGTTGAACACCCGTACTGCGGCCATCTGATTGACTTGAGCTCGGGCGCCGTCTCCAGCGCCCGGGCCTCGGGTTTTAACTCAGGGCTTCGATGACAAAATCCAACCGATCCTGGCCAAAAAACAGCTGATCACCGACAAACATGCTCGGTGCGCCGAACACGCCGCGTTGCACGGCTTTTTCAGTGGTTTCCTTGAGGGCATTCTTGACCTCTTCGTCAGCGCTCAGGGCCAGGATTTCTTCCGGGTCGAAACCGTTTTCGCTCAATACTGCCCCGACAGTGGCCGGATCATTGAGGTTGCGACCATCGATCCACAGTGCCTTGAAGAGGCAATCGATGAACGCGGCAAAGCGCTCGGGTTGGCGCAACTGCACACCAGTCACGGCACGCATGAGCACCAGTGTGTTGATCGGGAAGTGCGGGTTGATTTTCAATGGCACGCCATAGCGTTTGGCGTACCGATCCAGGTCTATGAACATGTAGCGACCCTTGGCAGGGATGGTCGCCGGGGAAGCGTTGCCGGTGGCTTTGAACACACCGCCGAGCAGGATGGGCACGTAGATCAGCTGGCTGTCGGTCTGCTCACAGATCTTCGGTAGTTGGGTGTACGCCAGGTAGGTGGCGGGGCTGCCCAGGTCGAAATAGAACTCCACGATCTTGCTCATGGTCGATGCACTCTTTTTGTTGTTGTAGGGGAGGGGTTACCAGCGTTCGCTCCAGGGGCGCAGGTCCAGTTCGAAGGTCCAGGCATCGCGGGGCTGGCTGTGCAGGTACCAATAGTTCTCTGCGATGTGTTCGGGGTCGAGAATGCCGTCCTGATCCTTGGTCGCGTACTTCTCGGGGAAACTGTCACGGATGAAATCGGTATCGATGGCGCCGTCGACGACGACGTGGGCGACATGAATATTCATCGGCCCCAGTTCGCGCGCCATGCTTTGTGCCAGCGCACGGATCCCGTGCTTGGCGCCGGCAAACGCCGCAAAACCTGCGGCGCCGCGCAAACCGGCGGTGGCGCCGGTGAACAGGATCGTGCCCCGTTGCCGCTTGGCCATGCGCTTGGCCACTTCCCGGCCATTGAGAAAGCCTGAGAAGCAGGCCATTTCCCAGATCTTGAAATACTTGCGGGCGGTTTCTTCGAGAATGCTGCAAGGCACGTTGGCGCCGATATTGAACACGAACGCTTCGATCGGGCCGATCTCGCTTTCGATCTGCTCGACCAGTGCAACCACATCGTCTTCCTTGCGGGCATCGCAGGCGAAGCCGTGGGCTTCACAGCCGGCTGCATTGATGGCATCGACCAGAGGCTGGAGCTTGTCCGCGCTGCGCCGGGTCACGCAGGCAACAAATCCCTCCTGTGCAAAGCGTTTGGCAATGGCGCCACCCGTGGCATCCCCCGCGCCGACAACCAGTACGACCTTCTTGTTATTCATTGCCTGGACCTCTTTAGTAAACGATCGTTAACTAAACGAACGTTATGCTACGATTCGACAGGCGTCAAGATGATCGAACCAGAGGTAAGGACAATGCGTTATTCAGCCAGTCACAAGCTGGAAACCCGAGAGAAACTGCTGCAAAGCAGCGCGGTGTCGGCCAAGCAATCGGGTTTTTCCACGGTAGGTGTCGACGGTTTGATGAAGGCCATCGGTTTGAGTGGCGGGGCGTTCTATAGTCACTTCGCGTCCAAGGACGAGTTGTTCGCATCCATTGTCGAGCGTGAGCTGCGGCAAAGCCTGGAGCGGCTGGGGGCTGACCAGGATCGCGACAAATTCGAACGTTGTCTCGAGCTCTACCTGAGCATGTCCCACGTCGAGCACCCGGAAACCGGTTGTGCACTACCGGCGTTGGGGGCCGAGATTGCCCGCTCGGATCTACTGATCAGGCAGCAGGCTGAGCACTGGATCTGCCAGCTTCAGGAGCGTTGGGCGCAGGTGCTGGAGAGCGACAGCCTGGCCTGGGCGATTCTGTCGCAATGCGTCGGTGCACTGGTGGTGGCGCGAATGCTCGCCACGCCGGAGCTGCAGCGCAAGGTGCTGAAGTCCAGTCATGAGGAGATTGGCCGCCAGCTGGCAGGCCCGAGGGCCTGACAGGATGGCTGCAGATTATTTGCAGATGACGATCATGCTGCGGCTGGTGTAGCCCGCGGGGTTGATCCCGAACAGATAATCACCCGGTTCTTCAACGGCGTCGCCGGATTTGGCAATGACCTTGTAGCTCTTGGGGGCGCACGAGTGGGCGGCGCTGGAGTAGCACTGGTCCCATGAGGACGACAGCCCCGAACAGTTGATATGGATTCCTTTCTTGCCGTGTTTGGTCTGGGGTTTGGCGGTCGCCGCGCAGCCCGCAACTGCAAGAACGGCGATCAGTATCAAAATTCGTTTCATTGCTATCCTTGTAGCGTTCCCGGATCTATCGCCCGGTCTGGCAGTGTTCGCTTTACGCATGAAGCGTTTTGAGGCCCCTGTCCTGAAAAAATCCATTTCTGGCACTGGGTTGCGGGCCTAAACATGGCCTAATTGCGCGGCAATTACCAGAGTCTATGCAAATCCGCCCCTCAATCGGCTGCAACGGCGGGCTTGGCGTTACTGCCCATGGTCATGGTGGCGCCCACGGAAGCCAGGATGATGCACAAGATGGCCATCCACTGTGACAGAGACAGGAATTCCTGCAGGAACAACAGACCGGACAAGGCACCCACCGCCGGCTCGATGCTCATCAACGTGCCGAAGGTCCTGGCCGGCATGCGGGTGAGGGCGACCATTTCCAGCGTATAGGGGAGGGCCGTGGACAGCACGGCAACCCCGAGGGCGATCGGAATCAATGCCGGGGTCAACAGCGCCGCGCCGGCATGCACAATGCCGATCGGGGCGACAAACAGTGCGGCAATCACAACGCCCAGGGCGGCGGTCTGCACGCCGTTGTCGGCACCGGCCTTTTGCCCGAAAAGAATGTACAGCGCCCAGCAGACACCTGCCCCCAATGCGTAACCGGCCCCCAGCAGATCAATGCCTTGCGCCGTTGCGCCCGTCGGTATCAACAGCAGCAGGCCGACAGCGGCCAGGGCGATCCACAGGAAGTCGATGGCGCGGCGTGAAGCGTAGATGGCAACGGCCAATGGTCCGGTGAACTCCAGCGCGACCGCGATACCCAGGGGAACCGAGCGCAGGGACATATAGAAGAGGAAGTTCATGCCGCCCAGTGCCATGCCATAGACAATCACGGTGCGCAGTGATTTTGCGGTGAGCCTGGCCCGCCATGGGCGCAGCAGCAACACCATGATCACGCTGGCGAAGGTCAAGCGCAGGGTGGTGGTGCCCTGGGCGCCGATAATGGGGAACATGCTTTTGGCCAGTGAGGCTCCCGACTGAATCGATGCCATGGCTATTAATAGCAGGCCGACCGAAAACAGGGTCGAGGCAAGGCTGCGCGGCTGATCGTTCATTGAGAGGCACCGTCCGAGGTATGGAGCTGAAGTGTTATATTTTGTGTTGAGCAATATACTGCGCAAACGCTGCCGACGCATCTATATATACGCAGTGTTTTTGTTCCTCACGATAGATAACGCAAATCAGTGCTTGACGGCAGATTCTGGAAGCCTATAATTCGCCCCACTTCCGGCGCAGTCGAAACGGAAAACTCCTTGGTAAACAATGAGTTACGCAGTTTTGACAGCAGGTTGCTTCAGTTCATCGAAGCCAGCAGGGAGTTGAAAAAGAGGTGTTGACAGCAGCGTGTAACGCTGTAGAATTCGCCTCCCGCTGACGAGAGATCTGAAGCGCAAGTGGTTGAAGTTGTTAAGGATTCCTTGAAAACTTCTGAAAAATATCACTTG
>NZ_JAXDEO010000091.1:0-17052 GCF_035064975.1 Pseudomonas sp. YuFO20 | reverse complement strand
CGGCGAAGGCGTCCGAGAGATCGCCTTCGCCGGCAAGCCGGGCTCCTACAAGGACGTATACGCATCAGATATTCGAAGAGGCCATCAAGGCCCATTGTTTTTTCACTTGCTCGCTGCCCGACACTTCCGATTTCCATTGCAGGAGCTTTGAACATGGTCAATCGTCTTCTCGGCAAATCCCTTCTGGGCCTGGTGGCGGCCGGTGCGCTGGTGCCCCTGGCGCAGGCCGCCGATGCACCAACATTGAACACCGGCAGCACCGCCTGGATGGTCACCGCCACGGTCTTGGTGCTGTTCATGTGCCTGCCCGGTCTCGCCCTGTTTTATGGCGGCCTGGTGCGGGCGAAAAACATGTTGTCGTTGTTCACCCAGTGTTTCGGCATCGCCGGCCTGGTGGGGGTCCTGTGGGTGATCTACGGCTACAGCATGGTGGTCGACTCCACGGGGATGGTCGAGGGCGAGGTGAGCTTCAACAGTTTTGTCGGCGGCCTGAGCCGGGCCTTTCTTGCCGGCATGACCCCGGAAAGCCTGGTCGGCGAGATCCCGGAAGGGGTGTTCGTGACCTTCCAGATGACCTTCGCCATCATCACCCCGGCGCTGATCGCCGGTGCCTTCGCCGAGCGCATGAAGTTCTCGGCGGCGCTGCTGTTCATGGCGCTTTGGTTCACCCTGGTGTACGCCCCGGTGGCGCACATGGTCTGGGGTGGGGCGGGGGCTCTGATGCATAACTGGGGTGTCCTCGATTTCGCCGGTGGCACCGCGGTGCACATCAATGCCGGTGTCGCCGCGCTGGCCGCCTGCCTGATCCTGGGCAAGCGCAAGGGCTATGAAAATACGCCAATGCCGGCGCACAACCTGAGCCTGACCATGGCCGGTGCCGCCATGCTCTGGGTCGGCTGGTTCGGTTTCAACATCGGTTCCGGTGGCGGCCTCAGCGGCACGTCCGGCGTGGTCATGCTCAACACCCAACTGGGCGCGTGCGCCGGGATCCTGGGCTGGATGTTCACCGAGTGGTTCAAGGTCGGCAAACCAAGTGCGCTGGGCCTGGCCAGCGGTGCCCTGGCCGGTCTGGTGGGGATTACGCCGGCGTGCGCCTATGTGGGCGTGGGCGGTGCGCTGGCCATCGGTCTGTTGTGCGGGGTGTTCTGCTACCTGAGCGTCACCGTGCTCAAGCGTCGCTTCGGTTATGACGACAGCCTGGATGTATTCGGGCTTCACGGCATCGGCGGGATGATCGGCGCGGTTTTGACCGGCGTGTTCTGCGTACCGTCCCTGGGCGGGCTGGTAGAAGGCGTGACCATGGGCGGTCAGGTGCTGGCGCAAGTGAAGGGTGTGTTGATGACCACGGTCTATTGCTTCGCCATCAGCTGGATCATTCTCAAGGTGATCAACGCGGTGATCGGCTTGCGCGCCGATGACTCGGTGGAGGAGATGGGCCTGGATCTGGCCGAGCACAACGAGCGTGCCTACAACCACTGATCGACGGGAGCCATGTCTCCCTGTAACCCTGTAACCCTGTAACCCTGTAACCCTGTAGGAGCGAGCTTGCTCGCGATGGTCTCAAAGGCGCCGCGTGTAACCTGAAAACACGCGTCATCGTTAACGACCATCGCGAGCAAGCTCGCTCCTACATGTACACGTACATCAGACGAAGGCTGGTTCCGCCTGACGAATTCCCACCGCCCGCTGCAACTGGCTGGCGATCAGGGTGTTCTTCAGCAGATAGGCAATGGTCATCGGCCCGACCCCACCGGGCACCGGTGTGATGGCGCTGGCGACCGTGCGCGCACTGGCGTAGTCGACATCGCCGACCAGTCGATTGCCCGACTCGCTGCTGTTGCGATTGATCCCCACATCGATCACCACCGCCCCGGGCTTGAGCCAGCTCGCATCGATCAGCCCTGGACGACCCACCGCCGCCACCACTATGTCTGCCAGCCTGCACAATGCCGGCGCATCGACGCTGCGCGAGTGCACCACACTGACCGAGCAGTCGGCCTGCAACAACAGCGTCGCCATGGGCTTGCCGACAATGTTCGAACGACCGATGACCACGGCGTGCTTGCCACTCAAGTCGCCGCAGGTTTCGTGCAGCAGGCGCATGCAGCCGCTTGGAGTGCAGGGGGTCAGCACTTCGATGCCCTGGACCAGGCCACCGACGTTTTCCCGATGAAACCCGTCCACGTCCTTGATCGGATCGATGGCATGGATCACCGCCGCTTCATCGATGTGGGCCGGCAACGGCAATTGCACCAGGATCCCGTTCACCGTGACGTCGGCGTTCAGTTGCGCGATCAGGTCCAGCACCTCGGCCTGACTGGCGTTTTCCGCCAGGCGGTACTCCAGTGAACGGATGCCGACCTCCCTGGCCCGCAGCAGCTTGTTGCGTACATACACCTCACTGGCCGGGTCCTCACCCACCAGCAGCACGGCCAGGGCCGGGAAGATCTGTTGTCGGGCCAGGACCTCGACCTCTTCTCGAACCTCGTCGAGAACCAGGGCCGAGATGGCTTTGCCGTCGATATCGCGGGCAGGTGCGGGGGTGGCGTTGAGCAAAATAGTCACCGTTGTCTTGATTGAGTGGGAGATGAAGCGATCACCGAGGCGCCGTTGCGCCCCGATGATGGATCAGAGACCTGCGGGCAAGGACGCTCAGGCTACCAGTTGATGGCAGCCATACACCACCGGCACGCCCGCGATCACTGCGCACCGCGTCCGACGTTCGGCTCTCCAGGGATGGATCAGGACAGTTCAGCGACGCGTTCGCCGCGCTTGCCGAGCTTCATCAGCCAGTAATAACTCACGGCCGGCACCAGCAAGCCGACCAGCCAGGCCAGGTCGACGCCATCGAGCGCCGTGGCGACCGGACCGACATAGAGCGTGGTATTCATGAACGGAATCTCCAGGGCAATCGCCAGGACAAAACTGCCGCAGGCGATCCAGTTGACCCGCCCGTAAATCCCGTTGAGGTCGAAGATGTCGTCGATCCGGTATTCACCTTTGCGCAGGCAATAGAAGTCCACCAGGTTGATCGCCGTCCAGGGGATCAGGAAGTAGCTCATGAAGAAAATGAAGTTGAGGAAGAAGGTGATGAAATCGTCCTGACTGATGGTGCTCAGGCCGGTCGCCACCACGCTGATTACCAGCATGAACAGGCCACGCACCCGCGGCGTCACTTTCAATCTTGCGAAGGGTTCGATCACGGTGATGGTCGACATGAACGCACCGTACAGGTTGAACACGTTGATCGACACCTGGCCATAGACGATGAACGCGAACAGCAGGATCGCGCCGCTGCCGAACAGCCCGGCGACATGGCCGCCGACGTTGCTGGAAAAGTCGCCGATGCCGACGCTCAGGATCGCCCCGAGAATCATCATCCAGGCACCGCCGCTGACCGTGCCGGCGTAGCTGTACCAGAACACTTGGGCGCTCGAGGTATTGCTCGGCAGATAACGCGAATAGTCGGCGACATAGGGCGCATAGGACAGCTGCCAGGTCACGGCGATGCTCACCGCCACCAGGAACTTCGACAGCGAGAACCCCGTCGGCAGCCATTGCTCGGTCGGGATCGACAGCTGCAGGGCGAACAGCGTGGCGGCGGCGAAGACCAGCAGGGAGAGGATCGACAGCAGCTTCTGCAAGCGGTGAATCAGCCGGTAGCCAAACAGCGCTACCACGAAGCACAGGGCGCCGATCAGGTAGATGTTGCCGCTGGCCGGCAGCGGGCTGACCGACTCCAGCGCCTGGGCCGCCAGCAGGGTATTGCTGACGAAGAACCCGAGGTAGATCAGCATTACGAACAGCAGCGGCAACACCGCCCCGAGCACGCCGAATTGCGCGCGGCTCTGGATCATCTGCGGAATGCCCAATTTGGGCCCCTGGGCGGAATGGGAGGCCATGAAAATCGCCCCCAGCAACGAGCCGACGACGATTGCCAGGGCGCTCCAGAACAGGTTGAGCCCCATCACCACCGGCAGCACACCGGAGGCGATGGTGGTGATGTTCATGTTGGCGCCGAACCAGATGAAGAACAGCGACCCCGGCCGGCCATGGCGTTCGCCTTCGGGGATGAAATCGATGCTTCTTTTTTCAACTTGCATGGCGATTACTCCTGAGTCCGGGCGAGGTGGGCGTGCAAACGGGCGATGGTGCCTGGCAGCTCATGGGGCTGGTGGGCGAACAGGTCCGGGTGCTCGGGATTGAGGCTCAGGTAGTCGCGGTTTTCCAGGGCGCGTTGGCATTCGCTGCGGGTGAGGATTTCCAGGGAGTAGACCCAGTTGGCCATGATCAACAGGGCCGAGTAGTGGCCGGCGAGGGTGGTCGTGGTGCAGGCGTCGCTGACCAGGCGAATGTGGTAACCCAGGGCGAAGGCGTCGAACACCGTGGTCAGCACGCAGACATCGGTGAGTACGCCGCAGATGGTCAGCGTGTGAACGTCCAGCGCCTTGAGCCGGGCATCCAGGTCGGTCCGGTGGAAGGCGCTGTAGCGGCCTTTATCGATCACCGTTTCAGCGGGCTGCGGGGCCAGGCTCTCGATGATCTCCACCTGGCGGGTGCCGGCGCGATAACCGCTGGGGCCGCCGTCGGGCGCGCGGGGTTCGCCGGGCGGCAGGTCGCTGCCATCGGCTGGATTGACATGGCGGGTATAGAGGATCGGGACCCGCTGCTGGCGGGCGGTTTCGAGAAGGAAGGCCGTGTTGGCCACCACCGAGTCGAAGTGTTCGAGGACGAAGCCGTCCTCCTGTTGCATGTCGATGATCAACAGTGCGTTTTTATTGTTCATGGAGCAAACCTGATCATGGCCGGACGCGGTAGCGTCCCGAAGCACAATGCAGCGCAAGCGCGAGGCTATCGCCTGACGTTCGGCTACGTGGATTCCTGTTCGGGTGGGCTCAGTGAACTATTTGCCAGAAGCCGTTCTGCTTGGCGGTAACGCTGGCGCGCAGGCGCTTGAAATGCAGGTGCGAAGACGTCCAGCCACCGCGCAGGTAAGCCCGCGCGGCGCTGGAGGGAAGGGCGAGTGATTGGAGACGACCATTGGACATGGGAATCAACCCTTGTAGGAGCGAGCTTGCTTGCGAAGAGGGCAGCTCATTCAACATCGATGGCGACGGACCTGACGCTTTCGCGAGCAAGCCCGCTCCCACAGGTCAACGCGGTCATTCAGATGGCGCGCGTTATCGTTGGCGTCCAACGCGAGCAAGCTTGCTCCTACCGGAACGCCGGAACCACGTGCTTGATAAACAGCTCCAGGGACTTTTTCTTCTCGGCGTGCGGCAGGCTGTTGTCGCACCAGAAGCTGAACTCGTCGACGCCCAGTTCCTGATAGTACTTGATGCGCGGAATGATTTCTTCCGGGGTGCCGATCATGGCGGTCTTGTGCAGGCTCTCCAGTTCGAACTCCGGGCGGCCGGCGAATTTCTCTTCCGGGCTGGGCTCCAGGAAGCCGTTGACCGGGGTTACCTTGTTGCCGAACCAGGCATCGAAAGTGCGGTAGAACCTGGCGATGGCCTTGGCTCCGACTTTCCAGCCTTCGGGATTGTCGGCCGAGTGCACGTGGGTATGACGCAGCACCATCAATTGCGGGCGCGGCACGTCCGGGTTGTTGTCCAGGGCGGCCTGGAATTTGTTCTTCAGGTCGAGGACTTCTTCATCGCCTTTCATCAGCGGCGTGACCATTACGTTGCAGCCGTTGGCGACGGCGAAGTTGTGCGAGTCCGGGTCACGGGCGGCGATCCACATCGGCGGGTTCGGCTTCTGGATCGGCTTGGGCACGCTGGTGGACGTCGGGAATTTCCAGATGTCGCCGTCATGGGCGTAGTCGCCTTGCCACAGGGCACGCACCACCGGAACCATTTCCCGCAATGCCTGGCCGCCAGAGGAGGCGGGCATGCCGCCGGCCATGCGGTCGAATTCAACCTGGTAAGCGCCACGGGCCAGGCCCACTTCCATGCGCCCGTTGCTGATGACGTCCAGCAGCGCGCATTCACCGGCGACCCGGATCGGGTGCCAGAACGGCGCGATGATGGTGCCGGCGCCCAGGTGAATGGTGGTGGTCTTGCCGGCCAGGTAGGCCAGCAGCGGCATCGGGCTTGGCGAAATGGTGTATTCCATGGCGTGGTGTTCACCGATCCATACGGTGCTGAAACCACCGGCCTCGGCCATCAGCGTCAGTTCGGTCAAGTCTTCGAACAACTGGCGGTGGCTGACGCTTTCGTCCCAACGTTCCATGTGTACGAACAGGGAAAATTTCATGACGCTACCTCGAATCTCTTGTGGTCGACCCGTCGACTGCGGGGCTGTTGATTATTGGTATACCATAATACGATATTGATGCAACAATTTTAAGATCAGAAGATCGCAGCCTGCGGCAGCTCCTGCACAGGCGGTGATCTTTTGCCTGTAAGTGTCAGGCCAGAACGGGCAAGGCACCCATCTTGCCGTGGCAATACACCAGCGGCCCGGCGTTCTGCCGGGGCACGATCAGGTTCTTCACCGCGCCGACCATGATCGCGTGATCGCCCCCTTCATATTCGCGCCACAACTCGCATTCGATGACCGCCGTGGCGTTGGCCAGGATCGGGTTGCCCAGCTCGCTCAACGTCCACTCGATGCCCTGCGCCTTGTCCTTGCCCTTGCGTGCGAAGGCATAGGCTTCGCTCTGCTGGCCGCCGGACAGTACGTGAATGGCAAAGCGCTTGTTCCTGATCAGGACCGGGTAGGAGTCGGAGCTGTAGTTGGGGCAGAACAACACCAGGGCCGGGTCCATCGACAGCGAGCTGAAGGCGCTGGCGGTCAGGCCGACGATCTGGCCGTCGTCATCGAGTGTGGTGATCACGCAGACGCCGGACGGGAACGAGCCCATGACTTGTTTGTAGATGGCGGCATCGATCATTGGACTGTCCTCGGGAGTGGAACGTGGTTTTTATGAGTTTGTAGGTCTGATGGTATACCGTAATACATCGTTTGCAAGGTCTTTTTCGGTGAACCGATAAACGTAGGGTCGTCGTCGGAACCTCAATGTTTACGGGGCTTCAAGCGGGTCATGAACGCTGACTGGCGGGCAGGATGGCGGATCAGATGGGCATTTCAAGACCGGATCAGTCTTGTGAAAATGTTGGAATACCATAATATGGTGCGCATCTGAGGGGCGACCACAGAGTCCCCCCGGTTTGGCTTCATACAAAGATAAGAACAGACAAACTCGAGTTCATGCATATGTCCCAGATGTCCCGGCAAGACCCGTTGATCGAGAATCACACGGTCGATTACGTTCCACTCGCAGAGCGCCACGGGAAGGCCCGCGATCTTTTCACCCTATGGTTCAGCACTAACATTGCGCCGCTGCCCATCGTGACGGGTGCCATGGTGGTCCAGGTGTTCCACCTCGACCTGTTCTGGGGGTTGCTGGCGATTGCCCTCGGGCATATGGTCGGCGGGCTGGTGATTGCCCTGGCGTCGGCCCAGGGGCCGCGCATGGGTATTCCGCAAATGGTCCAGAGCCGGGGTCAGTTTGGGCGCTATGGTGCGTTGCTGATCGTGTTTTTTGCGGCACTGATCTACGTCGGTTTCTTCATCTCCAACATCGTGCTGGCGGGCAAGTCGATTGTCGGCATCGCACCGTCGGTGCCAGTGCCGGCGAGCATCCTGATCGGCGCCCTGAGCGCCACGGCGATCGGCGTGATCGGTTACCGCTTCATCCACTCACTCAACCGCATCGGCACCTGGGTCATGGGCAGCGCCTTGCTCGCCGGCTTCCTCTACATCTTCGCCCATGACCTGCCGGCGGACTTTTTCACCCGCGGCGGTTTCAACTTGTCCGGCTGGTTGGCCACGGTGTCCCTGGGGATCATCTGGCAGATCAGCTTTTCGCCCTACGTGTCGGACTACTCGCGCTACCTGCCGGCCGACATCGGCATCGCCAAGCCGTTCTGGGCCACCTACCTGGGGGCAACCCTGGGCACGATCCTGTCCTTCACCTTCGGCGCGGTGGCTGTACTGGCGACCCCGGAAGGCACCGAAGCAATGGCTGCGGTGAAGCAATCCACCGGCTGGCTGGGGCCGATCCTGATGGTGCTGTTCCTGCTCAACATCATCAGCCACAACGCCTTGAATCTGTATGGCGCAGTGCTGTCGATCATCACCTCGATCCAGACCTTCGCCAGTCAGTGGACGCCGAGCATCAAGGTGCGTGTGGTGTTGTCGACCGTGGTGCTGGTGGGCTGCTGTGTGGTGGCGCTGGGCGCTTCGGCGGACTTCATCTCGCAGTTCATCGGGCTGATCCTGGCGTTGCTGCTGGTGCTGGTGCCCTGGGCTTCGATCAACCTGATCGACTTCTATGTGATCAAGCGCGGGTCCTATGACATAACCTCGATCTTCCGTGCGGATGGCGGGATTTATGGGCGCTACAATCTGCATGCGATCGTCGCGTATTTCATCGGGATTGTTGTGCAGCTGCCGTTTGCCAATACGTCGTTGTATGTCGGGCCTTATGCCAATCTGGTGGAAGGGGCGGACTTGTCGTGGCTGGTGGGATTGGTGGTGACTTGTCCGCTCTACTATTGCCTGGCTACCCGTGGGCGGGCTGAGCGGAGTCGGGCTTCTAAGTTGGGTTATACCGATTGATGGTTTTTGTTTGTCTGGAATGCCCGGCTTTTGGCCGGGCATTTTTGTTTTGCTCGTAAACATATCCGGATTGCTACCTGATCGCGGCTATACACGATCGACTGTAGGAGCCGGCTTGCCGGCGATGGCGGCCTGACAACCGACCCATCTCCCACGGCCGTCCCCAATCTACTGTAGGAGCTGGCTTGCCAGCGAAGGCGGCCTCACAACCGACCCATCTCTCGCGGCCCTACCCGATCTACTGTGGGAGCTGGCCTGCCGGCGATGGCGGCCTGACAGCCGACCTATTGTTTGGTGTTGGAGTACATATTCATTCCTGCGGTAACGGCCACCTATGGCGCACCTCTTACCTGTAGGAGCGAGCTTGCTCGCGAAAAACGTCCGAAATACGCGGTCCCACAGACAGCTCGCGTCATCGTTGACGACCATCGCTGCGATGCGGCGACCCGACAAGCCAGCTCCTACAGGGGCGTTCACTTGAGATCAGGTCGGCTGTCAGGCCGCCATCGCCGGCAGGCCAGCTCCCACAAGGTTTTGCGGTACTGCAGCAATGGATATGTACGCCAAAAAAAAGGGCCACCGCAACCCGACGTTGCGGCGACCCGAGGGTGATACTCAATTAACGGCCCAGAGGAACCTCAAGGCATCAATGCGCCCCTGCAGCCTTGTTCAAATCACTCTCCGCCCACTCGGTATAAACACAAGCATCCGCAGTCGCCCAACGCACCCGCACCGGATCACCCGCCTGCATCGGCATGCCCGCCGCAGAAAGCGCCTTGACGGTCATCGACGTACCGCCCGAAGTCACCACGCTGCACGTCTGGCTTTCACCCAGGAACAACACCTCCACCACCTTGGCCGTCACTTCATTCCAGCCCGCGGCCAGCGGTTCCTGGGCGGCTTGCTCGATGCTCAGGGCCAAGGCCTTTTCCGGCCGCACCATCAACAGTACATCCTGATCGGTTTGCAGCCCGGCCGTCAGGCGGATCGACAGCGGCTGCCCTTCGAACGAAGCCACCGCGTTGCCCTGGGCCTTGAGCTTGAGGAAGTTCGAGTTGCCGAGGAACGAGGCGACAAAGGCGTTCGGCGGGTTCTGGTACAGGTCATAACCGCTGCCCAGGCCGACGATCTTGCCGTGGCTGAAGATGGCGATGCGCTGGGACAGGCGCATGGCTTCTTCCTGGTCGTGGGTCACGTAGACGATGGTGATGCCCAGGCGCCGATGCAGCTGGCGCAGTTCGTCCTGCAAGTCTTCACGCAGTTTCTTGTCCAGTGCGCCCAGCGGTTCATCCATCAGCAGGATGCGTGGTTCGTAGACCAGCGCCCGGGCGATGGCGACACGTTGCTGCTGGCCGCCGGAGAGTTGCGAAGGGCGGCGATGGGCGAATTGCTCGAGCTGCACCAGCTTGAGCATGGCATCGACCCGACGTTCACGCTCGGCGGTGGCCAGTTTGCGGATCGCCAACGGGAAGGCGATGTTGTCGCGCACCGACAGGTGCGGGAACAGCGAGTAGCGCTGGAACACCATGCCGATGTCACGCTTGTGCGGCGGCACGTTCACCAGCGACTGGCCATTGACCAGGATCTCGCCGCTGCTCGGGGTTTCAAAACCGGCGAGCATCGACAGGGTGGTACTTTTGCCCGAGCCGCTGGAGCCCAGGAAGGTGAGGAATTCACCGTCCTTGATGTCCAGCGAGATGTCGTCCACGGCGGCAAAGTCGCCGTAGTATTTGTTCAGGTTGCGCAGGCTCACCAGGGGCTTGTCATTTTGCTGCGCGGAATCTTTGATCACTGCACTCATGTCGTACTCCTGCGCTTAGGCGCTGATTTCGTTGCGCCGGCGCAGTGCGGCGGCGATCACCATGACCAGTACCGAGAGGCCGATCAGCAGCGTCGAGGCGACGGCGATCACGGGCGTCAGGTCCTGGCGCAGGGTGGTCCACATTTTCACGGGAAGGGTTTGCAGGGTCGGGCTGGCCATCATCACGCTCAGCACCACTTCATCCCACGAGACGAGGAAGGCGAAGAGGGCGCCGGCTACCATGCCCGGACGGATCGCCGGGAAGGTCACCTTGAACACCGCCTGCAGGCGCGAGGCACCGCAGATCACCGCGGCATCTTCGATCGACTGGTCGAACAGCTTCAGCGAGTTGATGATCGAAATGATGGTGAACGGCAACGCGACGATCACGTGGCTGACCACGAACGCGAACATGGTCCCGGTGTAGCCCAGTTTCAGGAACAGCGCGTACACCGCCACGGCAATGATCACCAGCGGCACGATCATCGGCAGGGTGAACAGGCCGTAGAGCATTTCCCGGCCCGGGAAGCGCCCGCGCACCAGGGCGAAGGCGGTCGGCAGGCCCAGGGCCACGGCGAAGAACGTGGTCAGTACCGCGACCTTGAGGCTGGCCATGGCCGCGTTCATCCAGTCGGCGTTGGAGAAAAACTGGCCGTACCATTTCAGCGTCCAGCCCGGTGGCGGGAACACCAGCCATTGCGACGAGCCGAACGACAGCAGGACGATGAACACGATCGGCAACAACAGGAACAGACCGATCAGCCCGGTGGTGGCATACAGGCCAAAGCGCATCCGGCGGCTCATGGCATTGGGGGTCAGGAGCATGACGGCTTACCTCGCGTTGCTGGCGCCAACCGGGGATTCCGGCTGAAGCTTCAGGTAGAAGTAGAACAGCACCAGCGTGATCACGATCAGCAACGCGGCACCGGCGCTGGCCAGGCCCCAATTGAGGAACGACTGCACCTGCTGGATGATGAACTCGGGCAGCATCATGTTCTGCGCACCGCCCAGCAACGCTGGCGTCACGTAGTAACCGAGGGACATCACGAACACCATCAAGCCGCCGGAGAACAGCCCCGGCCGGCACAGCGGCAGGAACACCCGGAAGAAGTTGGTCCAGGGACTCGCGCCGCAGATCGAGCCGGCCTGCAGGATCATCGGGTCGATGGCCTGCATGGTCGCCTGCAGAGGCAGCACGATGAACGGGATCATGATGTAGCTCATGCCGATCACCACGCCGGTGAGGTTATGCACCATCTCCAGCGGCTGATCGATGATGCCCATGGCCATCAGCGCCTTGTTGATCACCCCGGAGGCTTGCAGCAACACCAGCCAGGAATAGGTGCGGGCGAGGAGGCTGGTCCACATCGACAACAGCACGATGTTGAGGATCCAGCGACCCCAGCCGCGGGGCACCAGGGTGATCGCCCAGGCCAGCGGGAAACCCAGCAGCAGGCTGAACAGCGTCACCAGGCCGGCCACCGAGAAGGTGTTGAGCAAGACCCGGGCATAGGCCGAGTTGGCGAACAGCTGCTCGTAGTTGCCCAACCCAGGCACAGGCTCCAGCACGCCGCGCAGCAGCAGGCCGATCAGGGGTGCCAGGAAGAACAGGCCGAGGAACAGCAGGGCGGGGATCAGGTTGCTCGATCCGCGCCAGCGTTGCGCCAGGGTCGGGGTTTGCGTCATCGCAGCGGCCTTGCCGGCAGCGCCAAGGGCGCTCCCGACGGGCGAGGATGGACGGGACGCAGTTGCCGTCATTTTCATTTGACCAGCCATTCGTTCCACCGTGTCGCGATAGCAGGACCGTTCTTGGCCCAGTAGGCGAAATCAAGAGTGATTTGATCCTTGGCGTAGGCCGTCGGCAGGTTCGGGGCCAGCTCCGAGTCCAGGCGCGCCACGCTGTCGACGTTGACCGGGGCGTAGGCGGTCAGGTTGGAGAAGTCGGCCTGGCCCTTGGCACTGCTGGCATTGGCGAGGAACTTCATCGCCGCGTCCTTGTTCTTCGAACCCTTTGGAATGACCAGGATGTCGGCCATGACCAGGTTCTGTTTCCAGCTCACGCCGACCGGTGCACCGTCTTCCTGCAGGGCGTGAATGCGACCGTTCCAGAACTGGCCCATGCTCGCTTCACCGGAGGCCAACAGCTGTTGCGACTGCGCGCCGCCGCCCCACCAGACAATGTCTTTCTTGATGGTGTCGAGTTTCTTGAAGGCGCGGTCCAGGTCCAGCGGGTAGAGCTTGTCGGCGGCGACGCCATCGGCCAGCAGCGCCAGTTCGAGCACGCCAGGGCTTGGCCATTTGTAGAGGGCGCGTTTGCCGGGGAAGGTCTTGGTATCGAACAGCGAGGACCAGTCCTGGGGTTTGTTGGCACCCAGCTTGCCTTCGTTGTAGCCGAGCACGAAAGAGAAGAAGAACGAGCCGACGCCGTGATCGGAAACGAACCGCGGGTCGATCTTGGCGCGATCGATGACTTTGAAATCGAGGGGTTCGAGCAGGCCTTCGGCGGCGGCGCGCAAGGCGAAGTCGGCTTCGACGTCGACCACGTCCCACTGCACGTTGCCGCTTTCGACCATGGCCTTGAGCTTGCCGTAGTCGGTAGGGCCATCCTGGACCACGGTGATACCGGTGGACTTGCTGAACGGATCGGCCCAGGCCTGCTTCTGTGCATCCTGAGTGCTACCGCCCCAGCTGACGAAGTTGACGCTTTCGGCCGCCATAACCACATGACTGGCCGTGGCCACCAGGCCGGCGAACAGTACTGCGGTTGCACGTTTGTTCAACACCATTTTCACGCCCTCATTTGTTGTGTTTTTGAGCGGGCTTGGTAGTGCCCGCCTATCGGGAGCAGTAGGTCCATCTGGCCTTGAAAGGCGACCGGGCCAAGGGCTGTTGTGGGTGCTTTCCCTGTCGGGTGCGCTTGGCTGAATCGCCCGGTCTATGGAATATCATATTATGGTATTCCAAACTTTGTGCAAGCACTTTGCCTTACCGGCTATCAGCCAAAATCGAGATTTTTGCAGCTGGACCTGTCAGTCGGTCAACGCGATCCATTGTGGGAGCGGGCTTGCTCGCGAAAGCGGCATGTCAGGCAATACAGATGCTGACAGGCATACCGCATTCGCGAGCAAGCCCGCTCCCACAGGGGCATGCATCCGGTCAGGAAGTGAACGGGATGCTCTCGACGACTTCCAGGTCATACCCGGTCAGCCCTGCATATTTCAACGGCGGCCCAAGATGCCGCAGCTTGCCGACGCCAAGGTTCTGCAGGATCTGTGCCCCGGTACCGACTTCCGAATAGATCCGTGACTGCGAACGGCTGAATTGCCGCGGCGCCTGGGTCAATTGCGGCACCCGCTCCAGCAACGCTTGCGAGGATTCGTGGTTGGCCAGCACCACCACCACGCCGCGACCTTCCTGCGCCACGCGCTGCAAAGCAGCCCATAGCGTCCAGTTCGATGGGCCGCTGTATTCGGCACCGACCAGATCGCGCAACGGGTCGATCACGTGTACGCGCACCAGCGTCGCTTCATCGCGGCGCAGATCACCCATGACCATTGCCATGTGGACACCGCCTTCGATGCGATCCTCAAAGGTGATCAGACGAAAGGTGCCATGCACCGTCGGCAGCTCGCGCTCGCCGATGCGCACCACCGTATGCTCGGTACTCAAACGATAGTGGATCAGGTCGGCGATGGTGCCGATCTTGATCCCGTGCTTGCGCGCGAACACTTCCAGGTCCGGGCGGCGCGCCATGGTGCCGTCATCGTTCATCACTTCGACGATCACCGAGGCGGGGGTGAAGCCGGCCAGGCGAGCCAGGTCGCAACCGGCCTCGGTATGACCGGCGCGGGTCAGTACGCCGCCTTCCCGCGCGCGCAGCGGGAAGATGTGCCCGGGCTGCACAATATCGGTGGCACTCGCGCCCTCGGCGACGGCGGCGGCCACGGTGCGCGCGCGGTCGGCGGCGGAGATGCCGGTGGTGACGCCAACCGCCGCTTCGATCGACACGGTGAACGCGGTGCTGAACACGCTGCCATTGCTCGGCACCATCTGTTCAAGGCCAAGGCGCTGGCAATGCTCGTCGGTCAGGGTCAGGCAGATCAGGCCGCGTGCTTCACGGGCCATGAAGCTGATGGCTTCGGCGCTGCAACGGTCGGCGGCCAGCAACAGGTCGCCTTCGTTTTCCCGGTCCTCGTCGTCCACCAGGAGCACCATCTTGCCCTGGCGGTAGTCTTCGATGATTTCTTCGATGCTGTTGAAGGCCATGTAAGGATTCTCGGTGTTTGATGGAGATATATTGTGGTATACCATAATACACAACAACCACAGAGGTCACTATGAAGGCGTACTGGATTGCTCACGTGGATATCACCGACCCCGATCAATACAGCCAATACACCCAGCGGGCCCCGAAGGCGTTTGCCGAATACGGGGGTCGGATATTGGCGCGCGGCGGACGCAGCGAAGCGATGGAAGGTCGGCCGACGCCGCAACGCAGCGTGGTGATCGAGTTTGACTCGTACGAGCAGGCGTTGGCCTGTTATCGATCCGAGCTGTATCAGGAGGCGAAAGGGCACCGCGAAGGCGTGGCGCGGGCCGAGGTGATCATTGTCGAGGGCGTGGCACCGCTCTGACAAACACCACATCACCCTGTAGGAGCTGGCTTGCCAGCGAAGGCGTCCGCGAGGCCTGCGCAATACTCAAGGACGCCTTCGCCGGCAAGCCAGCTCCTACAAGGGATGGCGGAATATCGGAGGTTTTCGCTAGCGGATGAAATGGATCTTGCCGGTGTCGTCGTTACCGATATAGATCCCGTAGACCCCGGCCTGGCGCTCCTCGATATAACGCTCGAGGATCTGCCTTATCGCCGGGTAATAGATGCTGTCCCAGGGAATGTCCTCAGGCGCGAAGAATTTGTAGTCGAGGGTTTCCGGCCCGTATTGCCCGGTGATCTCCAGCGCGATGGCGCGGAAGATGATGTACACCTCGCAGATTGTAGGCACGCTGAAGATCGAGTAGGGCGAGAGGATCTCCGCGCGCACGCCGCTCTCTTCCCAGACTTCGCGCAGCGCCGCCTGCTCGGTGGTTTCGCCACCTTCCATGAAGCCCGCCGGCAAGGTCCAGGTGCCGGGGCGCGGGGGGATGGCGCGTTGGCACAGCAGGTACTTGCCGTCCTGTTCGATGATGCAGCCGGCGATGATTTTCGGATTGACGTAGTGGATGTAGCCGCAGACGCGGCACATCAGGCGCTCGTGCGTATCGCCCGGGGGCAGTTGTGACTTGAGGTCATTGCTGCCGCACTTTGGACAATAGCTCGGGCTGAACATGATCAACGACCTATGCGAGGTTCTTTGAGTGCGATGGGCTGGGTGATCTCGGGGATCGCCCCGGTCTCTTCCTGCTTGCGCTTGAGGTAATCGAGGGCGACGGTGGCGGCGGCGCGCACGTGGTCGACGCACGCCTGGTGAGCGGCCAGGGGATCACCGCTCTTGATCGCCTCGACCATGCGTTCCATTTCCTGGTTGCTGGCGCCGCGACGGTTCTGCTGGGACACCGAAGTCGCCCGCAGATAGCTGATGCGCGCCTGCAACTGACGCAACTGGGTCGCGGCGACGTGGTTGCCGGAGCCTTCGAGCAGCACGTCGTAGAAACCCTGGACGGAGTCGATGACCTGCTGCAGTTCGCCTTCCTTCAAGGCCTGGCGGTTTTCTTCCAGGGCCTTTTCCAGGGCCTTGATGTCCTTGGCCTTGGCCCGCAGGGTGAACAGCTGGACGATCAGGCCTTCGAGCACGCAACGCAGCTCATAGATATCGACGGCATCGGCCAGGGTGATGATCGCCACCCGCGGGCCCTTGGCATCGGCAAACTCCACCAGGCCTTCGGATTCCAGGTGACGCAAGGCTTCGCGCACCGAGGTGCGGCTCACGCCCAGGCGATCGCACAGATCGCGTTCGACCAGTCGATCTCCCGGCAGGAGCTGGAAGTTCATGATGGCACTTCGCAGTTTATCCAGCACGATTTCGCGCAGGGTAACGGGGTTGCGATTGACCTTGAAGCTGTCGTCGAGTGGCAGGCGTTTCATGGGGTCCGCTCTAGAATGTGGCTGTCCATGCAAAACGGGCACCGTCCGTGCTCGTTCAGATCAAACAGCCGAGGGGTTAACTTGAGGCCTCGGCATCGGCTTCGGCGAATGCTTCCCGGGCGAGCCGGAAACTGTCGACGGCAGCGGGAACACCGCAATATATGCCGACCTGAAGCAGAATTTCGCGTATTTGCTCACGACTCAGGCCGTTACGCAAGGCGCCGCGCACATGCAGCTTGAGTTCGTGCGGGCGGTTGAGGGCCGAGATCATGGCCAGGTTGATCATGCTGCGCTCCTTGAGCGACAGACCCTCACGGCCCCAGACGTGGCCCCAGCAGTACTCGGTGACCATCTCCTGCAGGGGACGGGTGAAGTCGTCGGCGTTCTCGATGGAACGATTCACATAGGCTTCGCCCAGCACCTGGGTGCGGATCTTGAGGCCTTTTTCGTATTTTTCGTTGCTCATTTCGATGATCTCCTTAGACCCCTGTAGGAGCCCGGCTTGCCGGCGAAGGCGTACTTGAGGGCGCCTTCGCCGGCA
>NZ_JAXDEO010000090.1:0-17304 GCF_035064975.1 Pseudomonas sp. YuFO20 | reverse complement strand
TGGTCGACGCGGAACTGTAGGAGCCGGCTTGCCGGCGAAGGCGTCCTTGAATATTGCATCGAGTTTGCGGGCCTCTTCGCTGGCAAGTCAGCTCCTACAGGGGTTTGCGCAAGGCATTGCTTTGTGGTCGCGCGATCTGCTGTTGCGCCAGGCCGATGAAGGCGCTCATGGCCGAGGTGATCATCGTGTCGTTGCGGCGGATGAACACCGTGGAGACATTGGCGAACTCCGGCGGCAGGGTGTGGCAGCGGATGGCATGGCGCACGCTGCAATTTTCCGCGATGGCCTTGGGCAGCAGGGTCACACCCATGCCCGCGGCCACGCACGAGAGGATGCCATCGAGGGTGCCCAGTTCCATGATCTGGTTCGGCACCAGGCCCACCTGGTAGAACCAGTTTTCCAGGGTCGAGCGATAGAAGCAGCCGGTGCGGAACACCAGCACGGTCTGCTGGGGCATTTTCTCGATCAGCGCCGGCAGCGTTTCGAACTGGTTGCTGCTGACCAGCACCAACTCTTCGCAAAACACTTCTTCCTGGGCCAGCGCCGAGTTCTGGTGGAAGCCACCGACAAAGGCACCGTCGAGGCGATGGGCTTCGATCGCCTTGATCAGCTCGACCGTGGTGCCGGTCAGCAACGACAACTGCACTTGGGGAAACTGCTCGCGGTATTTGGTCAGCACTTGCGGCAAACGAATGGCCGCAGTGGTTTCCATCGAGCCCAGCCTCAGCAGGCCGGTCGGGCTGCCGGTGTCCATCAGGGCGCTGCGGCTCTCGTCGGTCAGTTGCAGGATGCGCCGCGCGTAGCCGAGGAACGTCTCGCCCGCCGACGTGAGCACCACCCCGGACTTCTTGCGGATGAACAGCTCGCGATTGAGTTCGGCTTCCAGTTCCTTGACGCGCATGGTGACGTTGGACTGCACCGTGTTCACCTGCAACGCGGCGGCGGTGAAGCTGCCCAGCTCGGCCACGGCGCAGAAAATCTTCAATTGGCGCATTTCCATGATCGTCACCATCCATCTTTAAAAGTGATTGTTGACATACTTATTGATCACTTTACGGGCTTTTCCGCTGATTAGTAAAGTGGCCTAAACCCGGTATTTATTGCAGGTCGACCCATGACACTGACTTCGAAAATTGACCATGTCTTCGCCGGCGGCCTGGGGGTGTTGGAACCCGAAGGGCAGCGTACCGGCATCTTCAAGCAACGCCGCGCTGGCCCCGTACGCGTGGAGTTGCACGGGATCGTCGGCGACCAGCACGGCGACACCCGGGTGCACGGTGGCCCGGAGAAGGCGGTGCATCAGTATGCGGCGCAAAACTACCCGCGTCTGGCGCAGTCGTTTGTGCCCAGTGCCGGGCAATTGGTCGCGGGGAGCCTGGGGGAGAACATTTCCGCGTTCGGGCTCTCTGAACTCAACGTGCACATCGGCGACGTGTTTCGCGTCGGCAGCAGCGTGTTGCAGGTGTCCCAGCCACGCAGCCCGTGCTGGAAAATCAACCATCGCTTTGACGCCGAGCACATGTCCATGTTCGTCGCCCGGGAGCGGATCACGGGGTGGTATTACCGGGTGCTCGAGCCGGGATTCCTGGAAGCGGGGGACCCCATCGAATTGCTGGAGCGGCATGACGAACGCTTTTCCATCGACCAGTTCTGGAAGGTGCAACTGTCGCACCGGCCGGTGATCGACGATCTGCTGGCGCTGGCGGCGAGCCACGGCCTCGCCGCGGACTGGAAGCGCCGCCTGGGTGAACGGGCGAAGTGGCTGCTTCATAAAATATGATCCATAAGATCATTAATCATCATTTTACATGATTTATCGGCGGGCCTACCTTGGCCATGTCGGGAGCAGTCAACAGCCCCGGCCTGACAACAACAAGAGATGGCTCTTATCCACCACCAGGGGACACCCGCCATGAGCACCCAGCCTGCAGATATCGCACACTACATTCACGGTCGCCTGACGCCCGGCACTTCCAGTCGCTCGCAGTCCGTCACCAACCCTGCCACCGGTTCGGTGATCGGCAAGGTGGCCCTTGCCAGCGCTGCTGACGTCGACGCCGCGGTGCAGTCCGCCGCCCGCGCATTCCCGGCCTGGTCGGCGACGCCGCCGCTGCGCCGCGCGCGCATCCTGTTCAAGTTCCTCGCGCTGCTGAACGAGCACCGCGACACCCTGGCGCGGATGATCACCACCGAACATGGCAAGGTCTTCACCGATGCCCAGGGCGAAGTGACGCGCGGTATCGAGGTCGTCGAGTTTGCCTGCGGCATCCCGCAACTGCTCAAGGGCGACTACACCGAGCAGGTCTCGACCAACATCGACAACTGGACCCTGCGCCAGTCCCTGGGCGTGGTGGCCGGCATCACGCCGTTCAACTTCCCGGTGATGGTGCCGATGTGGATGTTCCCGGTGGCCATCGCCTGCGGGAACACCTTCGTGCTCAAGCCGAGCCCGATCGATCCATCACCGGCGTTGCTGATCGCCGAGCTGTTCAAGGAAGCCGGGCTGCCGGACGGCGTGTTCAATGTGGTGCAGGGCGACAAGGAAGCCGTGGATGCGCTGCTCGACCACCCTGAAGTCAAGGCCGTGAGCTTCGTCGGCTCGACGCCGATCGCCAACTACATCTACGAGACCGGGGCTCGCCACGGCAAGCGCGTCCAGGCGTTGGGCGGGGCGAAGAACCACATGGTGGTGATGCCCGATGCCGACGTCGACCAGGTGGTCGACGCGCTGATCGGTGCCGCCTTCGGTTCTGCCGGCGAGCGCTGCATGGCGATCTCGGTGGCGGTGTTTGTCGGCGACGTGGCCGACAAGGTCATGCCGAAACTGCTGGAGCGCACCCGCACGCTGAAGATCCTCGAGGGCATGAACCTGGCCGCCGAAATGGGCCCGATCGTCTCGCAAGCGGCGCACGAGCGCATCACCGGCTACATCGAGCAAGGCATCGCTGAAGGCGCCGATCTGCTGGTCGACGGCCGCGGCTTTGATGGCGCGCGGGCCGGTGCCGATTGCGCCGGTGGCTTCTGGCTGGGAGGCACGGTGTTCGACCATGTCACCCCCGAGATGAAGATCTACAAGGAGGAAATCTTCGGTCCGGTGCTGGCCTGCATGCGGGTCAAGGATTTTGCCGAGGCGGTCGATCTGGTCAATGCCCATGAATTTGGCAACGGCACCGCGTGCTACACCCGCGACGGTCACATCGCCCGTGAATTTGCGACCCGTATCCAGGTGGGCATGGTTGGCATCAACGTGCCGATTCCGGTGCCGATGGCGTGGCACGGATTCGGTGGCTGGAAGCGCTCGCTGTTCGGTGATGTGCACGCCTATGGCGAAGAGGGCGTGCGTTTCTATACCAAACAGAAATCCGTCATGCAGCGCTGGCCGAACAGCATCGCCAAGGGCGCCGAGTTTGCCATGCCGACTTCAAAGTAGGCATTTTTCGAGTTGGAGGGCGTGCAGGCGAGGCTTGCACGCTGCCCCTGGCTCCAGCATCCACTTTCATTTATCAGGTTCAGGTGCTGCCATGTCCAATCCTCTGTTGTCCCTTTTGCAGATCGAACTGCCGATCATTCAAGCGCCGATGGTGGGCGTCTCCACCCCCGGGCTCGCGGCGGCGGTGTCCAATGCGGGCGGGTTGGGTTCCATCGGCATTGGCGCGAGCACTGTCGAGCAGGCGCGGGTCATGCTGCGCGAGACGGCGGCACAGACCGGCAAGCCCTTCAACGTGAATGTTTTCTGCCACCAGCCCGCAGTCCGGGACGCCGTGCGGGAAGCGCAGTGGCTGCAGTTTCTGGCAGGGTTTTTCGCCGAGTTTGGCGCCACGGCACCCGGGTCGCTGCGGGAAATCTACACTTCGTTCGTCGAAGATGCCGGGATGCTGCAGATGCTGCTGGAAGAAAAGCCGGCGGTGGTCAGCTTCCATTTTGGCCTGCCCGGACAAGCGGCCATCGATGCACTCAAGGCGGCTGGCATCCTGCTGCTGTGCTCCGTGACCAGCCTGGCCGAAGCGCAGGCGGCGCAGGACGCGGGTGTGCATGCACTGGTGGCTCAGGGGTACGAGGCCGGCGGGCATCGTGGGGTGTTCGATCCGCAGCAGGATGTGCAGATGGGCACCTTGGCCCTGGTACGGGTCCTGGTCGATGCCTGCCGGCTGCCAGTGATCGCAGCGGGCGGCATCATGGACGGTGCCGGCATCAACGCCGTCATGCAGTTGGGTGCCAGTGCCGCGCAACTGGGCACGGCGTTCATTCTCTGCCCGGAGTCGTCCGCGAACGGCGCCTACCGTGAAGCGCTCAAAGGGCCGCGGGCGCAGCAGACGCGCGTCACCAGCGTCATCTCCGGCCGCCCGGCCCGGGGCATGGTCAATAGAAACTTCACCAGCCTCGAGGTGCCAGGCATCGTCTTGCCGGACTACCCGCTCACCTATGACGCCAACAAGGCGCTCAATGTCGCAGCAGCGACCCGGGGCAATAGCGATTTTGCCGTGCAATGGGCCGGGCAGGGCGCACCGCTGGCGCGGGAACTACCGGCTGCGGCGTTGGTGGAGTTGCTGGTGGCCGAGATGCAATCCGGTCATGGTTTTGTTGTAACTTAGGCGACAGGACTGAATCGGTTTCCAAGGGATGAACCATGACATTGACGGCCGAAAGGTTGGTCGGCATCGCAATGACCAACCCGATCAACGCGCAATTGATTTCACGCTTGCCTGGGCTTGGCCTGGATCAATGCCTGCTCACGGCAGGCTGCCTGTTCCAGGCGGTATGGAATGCAAAGGCGCAACGGGATCCTGGCTGGGGCGTGAAGGATTACGACGTTTTTTACTTTGATACAGACCTGTCCTGGGAGGCTGAGGACGAGGTCATCCACCGGGCTCGAGCGCTGTTCGAGGACCTGGGGGTCAATGTTGAATTCAAGAATCAGGCGCGCGTGCACCTTTGGTACGAGCAGCGCTTTGGTGGGAATTATCCGAGGCTTGATTCGGCCAGGGACGGGGTTGATCGCTACCTGGTGGCGGGCACCTGTATCGGCCTGGATGTCGCCACCGGCGAGGTCTATGCCCCCTATGGCCTGGCGGATGTCGACCAGGGCGTGCTGCGCATCAACCCGGCAAACCCAAGGCCTGAGCTGTTTGAACAGAAGGCGAAAAGTTATCAGGCTCGCTGGCCGTGGTTGAGGATTGTGTAACCCTGTAGGAGCTGCCGCAGGCTGCGATTTTTTGACGTTGATTTTTCAAGATCAAAAGATCGCAGCCTGCGGCAGCTCCTACAGGGGAACGTGTTCGCTTGAGATCAGGCAACGAACGCCGATGCCAGGGCAAGGTTGCTGTCCTGGGCCGCAGCGACCAGGTGCAGAGGCACATGCGGTTGCTCGATCGGGGTGACAATTTCAAAGCTTCCTACAATATGCAGCTGTCGCTCGCTCAGTCCGGTCGACTCTTGTTCCTTTGCCTTAGCCATTCTCGCGTGGTTCGCTGCGATTTCGTTGAGAGTTGACACGTTACATCTCCGGTGACTGACCAAGCGTATTGCTGGAGTCCTTTAGCGTTGATTGGATGGCCGTCGCGTCAGTTTTATGTCGTTCGCGATGGCTAACGCGGGCCGGTGCAATCCTCACGCCAGAGGAGGCCGGGATTAACCCGGACGATTTCATTTGCGACGAAAGGTTATGGGCAAGATTTGGGCATCGGATCAAAACACGATGCCTATCTTCGCGCCATACTCGTCTCGGGTCTGTTTGTCGAAGTCGGTGAACTGAAACTGACCGTCCGTTTCATATTCGTACCGGTTGAAGTAAAGGCTTGCAATCACGGGAACAGACCCTTGCTGGTTGAACAGCCAACTCAGCTCTACAAAAGGATTGGTGGTGTCTTCAAGGTCCAGTTCCTGGTTGCCCACATCATTGATTTCCAACCGCGAGTCGCCGTCAATAACCTGCCGAACCCCTGCTTCCAGGCGCAAAGTCGAATTGCTGAAGGCGTGGTTGTAGCCCAGCGCCAATTTAGCGAAGGGGGTGCGATTGGTGAGGTTGATGTCGTACCTGTTGAAGTCCGGGTCATAACGGTTCCACTTATAGCCCGCTCCGATCAAAACGTCTAAAAAATTCTCGGTATCCAAAGCCAGCCTCCAGCCCAGGTCCAGGTCGGCCTGGCCATCGCTGACGCGCTGATGCTTTTCTTCAGAGTACTGACCGGTGATTTCCGCCTGATACACAAGGCCGGGCCCGCCGGTCATCTTGTTGCCGAAGTTGAGGAACAGGCCCGCCTCGGGGATATGCTCTGTACTGGTGGTTCCACGGCCGGAGAACTCCAGTTCGCTATAGCTTCCCAGCAGCCCGACGGCAAAAACAGGCGCTTGGGAAGGTGTTGCGCTAGTGATTGGCGGGGCGAGACCCGCAAGCAGGGAAGTGACAACAGCAGCAAGACTGGTTCTATTCATGAGAACTCCATCAGCGCAGTACCGGTCCGTGGTGGACCTGTCACTAACAACAATAGTCGGTTTTGGTGCGACGTTAGACCGGTCGTCGGAGCGAACGAAAAAAAGATGGCATTTCGCCTTGACGTCATCTTTTTGTCGCGTGCAGGTGCGATGTTGCGGGGTCGTCAGAGGAATCCTGTCCGACGAACTGCGCTTCTGCTCTTTCGATCTGTGCCCAGTGCGGGCACAATGCGCATCCTTTTTTTGGCTGGCCTTGCCGGAGGCCTCGAAATGATCAAAACGCCGTACTACCTCATCGACAAGCAAAAGCTGCTGGGCAACATGGAAAAGATTGCCTACGTGCGTGAACAGTCCGGGGCCAAGGCCCTGCTGGCGCTCAAGTGCTTTGCCACCTGGTCGGTGTTCGACCTGATGCAGCAGTACATGGATGGCACCACCTCGTCGTCGCTCTACGAGCTCAAGCTCGGCCGCCAGAAGTTCGCCGGCGAGACCCACGCCTACAGCGTCGCCTGGGCCGATGACGAAATCGAGGAGATGCTCGACAACTGCGACAAGATCATCTTCAACTCCATCGGCCAATTGCAGCGCTACACTGAAGCATCTGCAGGCAAGGTCCGTGGTCTGCGGGTCAACCCCCAGGTGAGCAGCTCCGATTACCTGCTGGCCGACCCGGCACGCCCGTTCAGCCGCCTGGGCGAGTGGGACCCGGTGAAGATCGAGCAGGTCATCGAGCAGATCTCCGGCTTCATGTTCCACAACAACTGCGAGAACGGCGACTTCGGCCTGTTCGACCAGATGCTGTGCACCATCGAAGAGCGTTTCGGCCATCTGCTGCACAAGGTCGAATGGGTCAGCCTCGGTGGCGGCATTCACTTCACCGGTGAAGGCTATGCACTGGATGAGTTCTGCGCGCGCCTGAAGGCGTTCTCGCAGAAGTACGGTGTGCAGGTGTACCTGGAGCCGGGCGAAGCGGCCATTACCCAGAGTGCGTCGCTGGAAGTCACCGTGCTCGACACCCTCTACAACGGCAAGCACCTGGCGGTCGTGGACAGCTCCATCGAAGCGCACATGCTCGACCTGCTGATCTACCGCCTGAACGCCAAGCTGGCCCCGAGCGCGGGTGAGCACACCTACATGGTGTGCGGCAAATCCTGCCTGGCCGGGGACATTTTCGGTGAGTACCAGTTCGATCGTCCGCTGGCCATTGGCGACCGCCTGTCGTTCGTTGACGCCGCGGGCTACACCATGGTCAAGAAGAACTGGTTCAACGGCCTGAAAATGCCGTCCATCGTAGTGAAACAACTCGACGGTACTGTCGAGGTGGTTCGTGAGTTCGGTTACAACGACTATATGTCCAGCCTCTCGTAAGCTGGCTGAGAAGGAGAGAGAGAAAAATTGAAGAAGAACGTACTTATCATTGGTGCAGGAGGTGTCGCCAAGGTGGTGGCCCACAAGTGCGCGCAGCACAACGACGAACTCGGTCGTATTGCTATCGCGTCGCGCAACATCTCCAAATGCCAGGCCATCATCGACAGCGTCAAGGCCAAGGGCAGCCTCAAACAGCCCGCTGAAATCAAGGCATTCACCCTCAATGCCCTGGACGTCGAGGCGACCAAGAAGCTGATTCGCGAAACCGAATCGCAGATCGTCATCAACGTCGGTTCCGCTTTCCTCAACATGTCGGTGCTGCGCGCCTGCATCGATACCGGCGTGGCCTACCTGGACACCGCCATTCACGAAGAACCGGGCAAGATTTGCGAGACGCCGCCCTGGTATGGCAACTACGAGTGGAAACACCTCGAGGAATGCCAACAAAAGAACGTTACCGCCATTCTTGGCGTGGGCTTCGATCCGGGCGTGGTCAACGCCTATGCGGCCCTGGCCAAGCAACAGTATTTCGACAGCATTGATTCGATCGACATCCTCGACGTCAATGCTGGATCCCATGGCAAGTACTTTGCCACCAACTTCGATCCGGAAATCAATTTCCGCGAGTTCACCGGGCAGGTGTGGAGCTGGCAGGACAGCCAGTGGACCAGCAACACCATGTTCGAAGTCAAGCGCACCGACGACCTGCCGGTAGTAGGTTCGCAGAACCTGTACCTGACCGGTCACGACGAAGTGCACTCGCTGTCGAAGAACCTCGGCGTGCCCAACGTGCGCTTCTGGATGAGCTTCGGCGAGCACTACATCAATGTGTTCACCGTGCTCAGGAATCTTGGCCTGCTCTCCGAGCAACCGGTCAAGACCGCCGAAGGCCTGGAAGTCGTGCCGCTCAAAGTGGTCAAGGCCGTACTGCCTGATCCGAGCTCGCTGGCCCCTGGCTACACCGGCAAGACCTGCATCGGTGACCTGGTCAAGGGCACCAAGGATGGCAAGCCACGCGAAGTATTCATCTACAACGTCGCGGATCACGAGGAAGCCTTTGCCGAAACCGACAGCCAGGGCATTTCCTACACCGCCGGCGTACCACCGGTGGCTGCAGCCCTGCTGGTAGCTCGCGGCGAGTGGGACGTGCAGCGCATGGTCAACGTCGAGGAGCTGCCAGCCGAGGCGTTCCTGAAGGCGCTGGACGTGATGGGCCTGCCGACCCGCATCAAGGACGAGCACGGCGACCGTGCGTGGGACTGCAACGCCTGAGGCATTTCAAACGAAAAAAACGCCGCTCATTGAGCGGCGTTTTTGTATCAAAGACAAGATCAAAAGATCGCAGCCTGCGGCAGCTCCTACAGGGATTTTGCCGATACCGAGTCAATGCAGGAGCTGCCGCAGGCTGCGATCTTTTGGCGGATCAGTGGCGATCCAGCCACACCGTCTGCGCATTGCAGAATTCGCGCACGCCGAAGTGCGATAGCTCGCGACCGAACCCGCTTTTCTTCACCCCACCGAACGTCACCCGCGGGTCGCTGGCGCAGTAGCCATTGATGAAGACCCCGCCGGTTTCCAGCTCGCTGGCCATCTGCTCGGCCTGCTCGACGTTACCGCTGTAGATGGTGGCAGCCAGACCGAACTCACTGTCGTTCGCCAGCTCCAGCGCATGCGCTGCGTCGCGGGCGGTGATGATCGAAGCCACCGGGCCAAACAGCTCCTGCTTGAACGAGGTCATCTGGTCAGTCACGCCAGCCAGCACCGTGGGCTCATAGAAGTTGCCCGGCCCCTCGGCTTTCTGGCCACCCAGCAACAAGGTCGCGCCTTCCTCCAGGGTGTCGCGCACCTGTTGATCCAGTTCGTCACGCAGATCGAAGCGGGCCATCGGGCCGATATAGGTTTCGGCGGACAGCGGATCGCCGACGGCCAATTGGCGCGTGGCTTCGACAAAGCGGCGGGTGAACTCCTCGACAATGCCTTGCTCGACGATCAACCGCTTGGCCGCCGCACAGACTTGCCCGGTGTTCTGGTAACGCCCGATCACGGCCGCCTTGACGGCGTCGTCGAGGTTGGCATCGTTGAGCACGATGAACGGATCGGAGCCGCCCAGTTCCAGGACGGACTTCTTCAGCACTGCACCGGCCTGGGCCCCAATGGCCATGCCGGCGCGCACGCTGCCGGTCAGGGTGACGGCGGCGATGCGTGGGTCGGCAATCGCCGTGGAAACACCGTCCGGCGTAACGTTGATCACCTCGAAAACACCTTCGGCGAAGCCTGCCTGCTTGAACGCATCAAGCAGCAGGTAGGCGCTGCCCATCACATTCGGCGCGTGCTTGAGTACGTAGGTGTTGCCGGCCAGCAGGGTTGGAACGGCACCGCGCAGCACTTGCCAGATCGGGAAGTTCCACGGCATGACCGCGAGAATAGGCCCCAGTGGGCGATATTCGATACGTGCCTTGCCGCCTTCGACCAGGGTCGGTTCGGCGCTGAGCATGGCCGGGCCGTGCTCGCCGTACCACCCGCAGAGCTGCGCACATTTTTCGATTTCACCGCGGGCCTGGGCGATCGGCTTGCCCATTTCCAGGGTGATCATGCGCGCCATGGCCTCGGCGTTATCGCGCAATGCCTGGCCCAGGGCAAGCAGGCGTTGCACGCGTTGTGCCACCGGTTGGCGGCTCCAGACACGGAACCCGGCTGCAGAGCGCGCCAGGGCGGCCTGCAATGCCTCGGCGGATTCGAAAGGGTAGTGGCCGATCTGTTCACCGGTAGTCGGGTTGATCGAAATGGCGTGGGTAAGGCTGGATACGTGGGTCATGGCACCGTCCTGCGGGGTGGGAATGTGCTCAGGTTACGGTGCTGTATGTTTTCTTGAAACTGAATAATAATGAGCGAGATGTTCACGTTTGGAGAATGCATTGGACCTGGTTCAGCTCGAGATTTTCAAGGCTGTCGCCGAGCACGGCAGCATCAGCGTGGCCGCGCAGCACATCCACCGTGTGCCTTCGAACCTGACCACGCGGATCAAGCAACTGGAGCAGGACCTGGGCGTGGACCTGTTCATCCGTGAAAAGAGCCGCCTGCGCCTGTCGCCGGCCGGATGGAGTTTCCTCGATTACGCGCGGCGGATTCTCGACCTGGTCCAGGAAGCCCGCGCCACCGTGGCGGGCGAAGAACCCCAGGGCACCTTTCCCCTGGGCTCGCTGGAGAGCACCGCGGCGGTGCGGATTCCCGCGCTGCTGGCGGCCTACAACCAGCAGTACGCCAAGGTCGAGCTGGACCTGTCCACCGGGCCCTCCGGGACCATGATCGACGGGGTGCTGGCGGGACGCCTGACCGCCGCTTTTGTCGATGGCCCGGTGCTGCACCCGGCGCTGGAGGGCGTACCGGCGTTCGAAGAAGAAATGGTCTTGATTGCACCGCTCAACCACAGCCCGATCCTTCGCGCGCAGGATGTGAACGGCGAGAACATCTACGCCTTCCGCTCCAACTGCTCCTACCGCCACCACTTCGAAAGCTGGTTCGCCAAGGACGCGGCAGTGCCGGGCAAGATCTTCGAAATGGAGTCCTATCACGGCATGCTCGCCTGCGTCAGCGCCGGCGCCGGCCTGGCCCTGATGCCGCGCAGCATGCTGCAAAGCATGCCCGGATGCAGCACGGTCAGCGTCTGGCCGTTGTCGGAGTCTTTCCGCTATTTGCGCACTTGGCTGGTATGGCGCAGGGGCACGGTGTCGCAGAGCCTGACCATGTTCGTGCGGTTGCTGGAGGAGCGGTGTGAAGTGACGGATTAGTCGGGCGCACACCAGAAAAAATTTGACATATGTTATTTGTGATCACATATTGGACCCATAAGAACGTCCAATGTGAGCTCACTCATGACAGATCAACCGATCCTCCTGCCCACCATGCGCCAGGTTTCCCGCGATACCCTGCAGGACCAGGTCTACCGGCAGATCCGCGAAGCGCTGATGAGCGGCCGCTTCCAGCCGGGCCAGAAGCTGACCATCCGCGGTCTGGCCGAGGCCCTCGGCTCCAGCCCGATGCCGGTGCGTGAAGCGCTCAACCGCCTGAGTGCCGAGAACGCCTTCGAAGTCACCGAAACCTCCCGCCTGCGTGTGCGCATGATGACTCCCGAACGCCTGCGCGAGATTCGCGACGCCCGGGTAGCGCTTGAAGGCCTGCTGGCCGAAAAAGCGGTCATCCTGCTCAACGACACCGACCTCAAGGACATCAGCCACCTGTGCGACCAGATGCAGCAGGCTGCCGACAGCGTCGACGTGGCCCGTTACCTGTGGACCAACTTCGCTTTCCACCGGCGCATCTATGCGGTGGCCAAGGCCGAGCTGACCGTCGCTGCCGTGGAGAATTTCTGGCTGCACATGGGCCCCTGCTTTGCGCTGGTCGCCCCCGACAAGGCGCACCTGCAGCGCTCGATGGAAGCGCACCACCGCATCGTCGAGGCCCTGGCCGCGCGTGACGGCGCAGCGGCCCGGGCGGCGGTCACCGACGACATCATGCAGGCCGCCGACTCCCTGGCGCGCCTGATCGTCAAGAGCGACAGCAAACGGTCGCCTGTCTCTGGAGTAAAAAAAGCATGAGCGTTCTCAACCGACTGGTTCCCTACACCGGCCTGCGCGTCCTGATCTCCGGCGGAGCCGCCGGGATCGGCGAAGTGCTGGCGGCGGCCTACATGGAAGCCGGTGCCAAGGTGCATGTGTGTGATGTCAGCGAAGCGGCCCTGGCGTCGTTCCGCGATCGGTACCCGGACAGTGTGGCCACCCGCGCAGATGTGGGTGACCCGGCGCAGATCGAAGCGGTGTTCAAGGTGCAGCGCGAACAGTTCGGCGGTCTCGATGTGCTGGTCAACAACGCCGGCATCGCAGGTCCCACCGCCGGGATCGACGCGATCACCGACGAGGAATGGCAGCGTACCGTCGACATCAACCTCACTGGGCAATACCGATTTGCGCATCACGCGGTGCCAATGCTTAAAGAATCACCCAACGCGCACCTGATCCACATCGCGTCAGTTGCCGGCCGTTTGGGTTACGCCTGGCGCACCCCGTACGCCGCGACCAAGTGGGCCATCATCGGCCTGATGAAATCCCTGGCGTCCGAGCTTGGCGAAAGCGACATCCGCGTCAACGCCTTGCTGCCCGGCATCGTCGAAGGCCCGCGCATGGACGGTGTGATCCGCGCCCGCGCCGAGCAGATGAACGTGCCTGAAGCCGAGATGCGCGAGGAGTACCTGCAAAAGATCTCGCTAAAACGCATGGTCACCGCCGAGGACGTCGCCGCCATGGCGCTGTTCCTCTGTTCACCCGCCGCACGCAACGTGACCGGCCAGGCCATCAGTGTGGATGGCAACGTCGAGTACCTGTAAGCGTCTCGACCCTGATCGCAATCACGACCGGACTTAATCCGCGTCGAGTGACCCCAATAACTTTCTCGTCAAGAACAAGAACGGAGAACACTCATGTCCAAAAAACGACCGATCATCATCACCTGTGCCGTCACGGGCGCCATCCACACGCCATCGATGTCGCCGCACCTTCCGATCACGCCGCAGGAAATCGCCGATGCCGCCATCGGTGCCGCCGAGGCCGGCGCCTCGATTGTCCACCTGCATGCCCGTGATCCCATCGATGGCCGGCCGAGCCAGGATGTCGACCTGTTCCGTCAGTTCCTGCCGCAGATCAAGGCCAAGAGCGATGTGGTGATCAACATCACCACCGGCGGCGCGCCGACCATGGGCGTGGAAGAACGCCTGCAGCCCGTGGCGCAACTCAAGCCGGAGCTGGCTTCGCTGAACATGGGCTCGATGAACTTCGGGCTGTACGAAATGCTCGATCGCTTCACCGAGTTCAAGCACGACTGGGAGCGCCCATACCTGGCCGAGAGTGACGACCGGATCTTCCGCAATACCTTCCGCGACATCGCCCATATTCTCAATGCCTGCGCCGAGAACCGCACCCGGTTTGAAATCGAGTGCTACGACATCGGCCACCTCTACACCGCCGCGCACTTCCTGCAGCGCGGGTTGCTCAAGGCGCCGATTTTCATCCAGTCGGTGTTCGGCCTGCGCGGCGGCATCGGTGGCCATCCAGAAGACCTGGCGCACATGCGCCGTACCGCCGACCGCCTGTTTGGCGACGCGTACCAATGGTCGATTCTCGGCGCCGGGCGCAATCAGATTCCGCTGGGCACCATGGGCCTGTCGATGGGCAGCCATGTGCGCGTCGGCCTTGAGGATTCGCTGTGGGACGGCCCGGGCAAGCTGGCGGCGTCCAACGCCGATCAGGTCAAGCGCATCCGCACGGTGATCGAAGCCCTGGGCGGGCGTGTGGCAACCCCGGATGAAGCGCGGGAAATGCTCGACCTCAAGGGCAAGGACCAGGTCGATTTCTAACTTCGCACTTCTCGAACACTCGAAAAGGTTAGTCCGATGACAATAATAAATAGAACTGACGCGCTTTCCGGACCCCGCGATTCGGCGACGTTGAACAAGCTGATGTTTGTAAAACTCATGCCCTTGCTGATTGCGGCCTACGTGCTGAGCTTTCTCGACCGCACCAACATCGCGTTGGCCAAGCATCACCTGGATGTCGACCTGGGCATTTCAGCCGCCGCCTACGGGCTGGGTGCCGGGTTGTTCTTCCTCACCTACGCACTGTCGGAAGTGCCCAGCAACCTGATCATGCACAAGGTCGGCGCGCGGTTCTGGATTGCGCGAATCATGGTCACCTGGGGCTTGATCTCGGCGGCAATGGCGTTTGTCCAGGGCGAAACCTCGTTCTACGTGTTGCGCCTGCTGCTGGGCATCGCCGAAGCAGGCCTGTTCCCTGGCGTCATGCTGTACCTGACGTACTGGTTCGGCCGTGAACAGCGAGCCCGGGCGACAGGCTACTTTCTGCTGGGCGTGTGTTTCGCCAACATCATTGGCGGGCCACTGGGTGCCGTGCTCATGCAACTGGACGGTGTCTGGGGCTGGCGTGGCTGGCAGTGGATGTTCATGCTCGAGGGCTTGCCAGCGGTGTTCTTCGCCATGGTGGTGTGGAAAAAACTGCCGGACCGTCCCAGCAAGGCGCCGTGGCTGAGCGCCACCGAAGCCCGGCAGATCGAGCAGCAATTGGCCGCGGAAGAGGAGGAGGGCGCCGGTGCCGGTGGTCACTCGCTCAAGCAATGCCTGACCCCGCAGATCCTGTTGGCGATCCTGGTCTACTTCTGTCACCAGATCACCATCTACACGGTGATCTTTTTCCTGCCCGGCATCATCGGCAAATACGGCGACCTGAGCACTTTGCAGATCGGCTTGCTGACCTCCCTGCCTTGGCTGGCGGCAGCGGCGGGGGCTATCGCACTGCCGCGATTCGCCACCACGCCGGCGCGGTCCCGGCAGATACTGGTAGCCGGTTTGCTGACCATGGCCGCGGGACTGGGAATCGCCTCGCTGGCGGGACCGGTGATCAGCCTGCTGGGCTTCTGCATCTCGGCGGTGATGTTCTTCGTCGTGCAGTCGATCATCTTTCTCTACCCGGCTTCGCGACTCAAGGGCGCCGCGCTCGCAGGAGGCCTGGGGTTCGTCAACTCGTGCGGCCTGCTGGGCGGTTTCGTCGGCCCCTCGGTGATGGGCTTGATCGAGCAAAGCACCGGCAATGCCATGAACGGCATGAAGGTCGTGGCGATCATCCTGGTGCTTGCGGCGATTGCAGCGCTGCGACTGCGCCAGGGTCATGAGCAGAAGGTGGATAAACAGCGGCTGCAAAGTCGGCGCCAGGCTGTATGAGGGCGCGCTGACAACAATGCAGCCTGCTGGGCGTAAGGAGCGGGGCGCTGAAGCAGGAGGTTCAGCGCCCTGTCTGTTGTACAGTGTCGAGCAATGACCTGGCCGAACTGGAATGACCAATGTCTCAACGCCGCTCAACATGGATTGCTCTGCTGGTAGCCGTCACGTTCTTCATGGAGAACCTCGACGCCACGGTGATCGCTACGGCGTTGCCCGACATGGCCAGGACCTTTGGCGTCGCGCCGGTGGACCTTAACATTGGCATGAGCGCCTACATGCTCGCGGTGGCGGTATTTATTCCCATCAGCGGCTGGTTGGCCGATCGCTTTGGTACGCGCTGGGTATTCTGTTCGGCGATCGTGTTGTTCACCCTGTCCTCGTTGATGTGCGGGTTAAGCAATAGCCTGGAAACCTTTGTCGCCGCGCGCGTGCTGCAGGGTATGAGCGGCGCGATGATGGTACCGGTGGGGCGCCTGGCGGTGCTGCGTACCACCGAGAAAAAAGACCTGGTGCGCGCGATCTCGTTCATTACCTGGCCCGGCCTGGTGGCTCCGGTACTCGGTCCTCCGGTGGGCGGCTTCATCGTCACACATGCTTCCTGGCCGTGGATTTTTTACCTCAATCTACCCTTGGGTGTGCTGGCCCTGATTGTCGCGCTGGTCCTGCTGCCCAAACGGGACGACGCCAGTGCCAGGGCGTTCGATTTCAGTGGATTCCTGCTGGTGGGCATCGCCAGTGCTGCCTTGTTGTATGGCGTTGAGATGCTCGGGCAAAGCCAGGACGATCTGGTGCAAGGGCTGGCGCTGAGTGGTGCCGGTGCGGTGCTCGGTGTTGTTGCCTGGCGACATATGCGTCGGCATGCGCACCCACTTTTGGCGCTGGGGGTAACCGGTATTCGTACCTTCAACGTCTGCCTGTGCGGCGGCTCGATTTTCCGGATCGCCATCAGCACCTTGCCGTTTCTCCTGCCGCTGATGTTTCAACTGGCGTTCGGTCTTTCCGCGTTCGATGCGGGGCTGCTGGTATTGGCGGTATTTGCCGGCAACCTGGCGATGAAACCCTTCACCACCTGGGTGATGCAGCGTTGGGGATTTCGTCCGGTACTGATGGTCAACGGCGTCCTGGGCGTCCTGGCGATAGCGGCCTGCGCCTTGCTGGATGAGCGCATGAGCCCGGCGCTGATCCTGTTCATCCTGTTCGTCGGCGGCCTGTCACGCTCCATGCAGTTCACCGTGTTCAACACCCTGGCCTTTGCCGAAATCCCCAAGGAGCAGATGAGCGACGCTTCGACCTTGTTCAGCATGTTCTTCCAGTTGAGCATGGCGATGGGCGTGGCCATTGGCGCGCTGCTGCTGCGCCTTGCCATGAACATCCATGGCACGCCAGGACACGCCGAGACGGGCGACTTTCAGTTGGCGTTCCTGTGTGTGGCGGTGATTGCGGCCATCGCCTTGCTGGACAATCTGCGACTGCCGCCACAGGTGGGCGAGTCGGTGTTGCAGCGTGCTCGGGCCAAGGATTAGTCAATGGCGGATTTGTGCGGGAGCGAGCAGGGGATCACCCCCAGACACAAATCCCGGCAACACCCAATAAACCTGTAATTGGATGGACTCGCCCCAGCCGAGGCGTCAATGCGCCACGGTGGCAGTCTAAACAGCCAACGGCAGCGAGGGCGAGTCCATGAAAAAGCATAGTTCGATTGATCAATCCCTGTCTTCTAC